>JBCBIN010000052.1:0-13906 GCA_038524555.1 Cyanobacteria bacterium J06623_7
CAGTTATGCCCTGCCAAAAAGCCTCTATTTCTGGAGGATAAGCCAGGCTTCTAGGTAACAGGACTTCCCCTCCCTGAATTTCTCGCTGGAGAGTCAAATTGTTCAAGCCACGTCGGACAGTTTCTACTTCAGGCAGTTCGGGCAAGGTATTCTGGGCAATAAAAGACGATATTCTAGTTTACCAGTCCTTACTAACCCAAAACGTTTGAGAGCAGTTAAACCGAGCTTTTATTTCCGGTTGATTCGACTTCATCGGCAAAGTTTTGAGTCGGGAAAAACTCAAACGGACCCGCAATGGAGCCCCAAACTAACTCGTCTGTTTCTGGGTCACGTCCCCGGTCATAGCTGGTAAGCTGGCGATCGCTGATTTCAAAACTGTTGTCGAGATAGGTTGTCTTGCCCTTCCGTTCGACAATACAGGCTTTTCCTGGCTTGATTTGTCCCTGGAAGTAACCATTTTGCCAAGTGATATTCATATCACACCCCTCCATTTTGTCGATTGCCTCGGCAGTCAGGGTTCTCAATAATTCTGGATTGCGGGAGGCACCATAGAATTTTTCTTGGTCTTTGACCTTAAAGTTTTCTAGTTCAATGCGATCGTCCACTAAACTTAGACGAATTACCCGCAGACGATAGGGTTGATTGAGCATGAAGTCATATGCCTGTTCTAGAAATAGGCTAGTCCCGTCTAATAAATCATGGGGTAAAGGACGCATGCAAACGCGGATATGGGCAAAAAAGGGTGGATTAGCGTAAGCCTGGGCTTGATTGCTAAAGTCTGATGCCATCCAGCGGGCTAGAGTGGTTATGTCTTGGGAATGAGTCATCTAAGCTCGTACAGAGTTCGGTTGAAATAAAGGTAAGTTTTAAAGTGGGAAATTTAATTTATTAATGCGATCAAATTGATGTAATTAATCATCGATCGCAGTTGAGAATATCATCTAGTGTAGAACTCAGTTGCCATATAAGTACACAGGCAAAATCAATTGCATAGTTAAGTTGCAGAAGAAGCAGAGAGAGTCGGTTTAAAGCTCAACCTAATATTGTCAAAGCCGGAATTACTTTCATATGCAAAAATGACCGTACTTTGGTTTAGTTCAAAGGAAGAGATACCGTAAAGGTAGTTCCCCGTCCTAATTCTGACTGTACCGTCAATTCTCCACCGTGGGCATTAATAATTTGTTGACAGAGATATAGTCCCAAGCCCTTACCCGCTCGCCGATGATTACCCTGATGATACCGTTGGAAAACTGCTTTTTGATCTTCAGGAGAAATACCGATGCCGGAATCGGCAACTTCAATTTCAAGTTTCTTCTTGGAGGAACTTAAAGCGACCTTAACGCCACCCCGGTCGGTAAACTTAACAGCATTGCCAATCAAGTTTGTAATAACCCGCCGCAACTCCAGGCGATCGCCCTTGATGTTATAAGCTCCATCGTCGTGATGGTATTGAAGCTGTAAACCCTTGGTTTTAGTCAAAGGTTCCAGTTCAGTGATGGTTTCGGCAATCAGCTTATCCAAGTCGAGGGTTAGAAAGCTGAGAGCCTTTTGTCCCAGTTCGTAGTGATGGGTTTCTAGCAGCGTATTGAGCATTTCGAGCATGTTGTCGTTGCTCCGGACGATATTGGCGATCGCTTCCTGTTGTTCTTCGGTAACCGCCCCAAAAGCTTCTTGGGTGATTAAATCTAACATGCGGTTCGCTGCTACCAATGGCGTTCGCAGGTCGTGAGTCAGACAGGAGACAAAATTTTCTCTCTGATCGATAGTTTCTTTGAAGCGCAACATCGATCGCACCCGTGCCTGTAATTCTTCAATCTGGAACGGTTTCCGGACAAATTCATCTGCCCCCGCATCTAAACCCTGAACCAAGCTAGATTCCGAACGCGCCGTCACGAGTAAAATCGGGATAAAGGGAATGTTTCGATCTTCCCGAATCCGCCGGGTGACCTCGTAGCCATCCATTCCGGGCATCATAACGTCCAACAGAATCAGACTAGGAGGAAACTGTTTAATTTTCTGAAGCGCCGTTTCGCCATTATCTGCCACAACAACGCGATGACCTTCCTGCTCTAAAGCTAGCTGAACTAAAAGCAGATTGTCAGGAATATCATCTACCGCCAGAATGTAGCTTTCCCCTCTATTTTCGGCAACAGGCATTACGTCTTAAAAGTTATACATATTTATCAAGCTATCTTAACCACCAGATCTAAATTTGAACATCATTCTTGCGAGGGATATGGACGGTAAAGCTAGAGCCGCGATTGACTTCGCTTTCGAGGGTAATGGTTCCCCCCATCATTTTGACCAGAGAATCGGCGATCGCCAAACCCAGACCCGTACCAGAATGCTGTCGGGTAAAGCTTTGGTCGGCCTGACGAAAAGCTTCAAATATTTTGTCCCGATCTGCTGCCGCAATGCCGATCCCCGTATCTCTGACTACTATTTCTACTGTTTGGGGTTGACTCTCTCGTAGCTGCACCATTACCCGTCCCGTATCGGTAAATTTAATAGCGTTAGAAATGAGGTTAATTAAAGTTCGTTTGACAAAGTTAGGATCTTGAAAAACAGTTTGGTCATCTAGGGCTACTTCGGTATTGAGAGCTAGATTTTTGGCTACTGCCAACGAACGCAATTCTTCTACCGTGGTTGCGGTCAAATCGACTAAATTAAATGTTTGCGGATTGGATTCTAGCTTTCCTGCCTCAATTTTGGAAAAGTCCAGCATTTCGTTAATCATTTCCAACAAGTTTTTACTGTTATGGAAAATGCGGTTGACTAGATTTGCTTGCTGTTCGCTGAGGGACTCGGTATGTTGTCTGAGCAGTAGCTGTGAAAACCCCATGATTACATTCATCGGCGTGCGTAGCTCGTGGGACATCGTGGCCAAAAACTCTGATTTGAGGGTATATGATTCTTGTAGCTTGATATTCTGCCGTTCGATCTGCGCCTGTCTAACCTCTAATTCTTTGTTTTTATCTACTAGCAGCTCGTTACTTTTTCGCAGGCGACGGTTAGCTATTTCGACTGCTTGTTCGGCTTTGTGGATACGGACAGCATTATCGATCGCACGAGCTAAAAACTGGGGTTCGAGCCGATCCTTCGAGAGATAATCTGCTGCCCCCGACTTCATCATTTCTACCGCAATTTGTTCGTCTCCCTGACCCGTGAGGACAATAATTGGAATATTTAAGCCCAAGTCATTGATTTTTGAGAGTAGATTTAGGCCGTCTATATCTGGCAGTAGATAGTCGAGTAATATCAGATCGAAACTACTAACCACGCCCAAATTATCGGCTTTGCGGGGGTCTTGAGTGGGAGAGATTGCCATCGCATGGGGTTGTTGAAGCTGGCTGATTCCGCCTTTTCCGTTGGTTGCTTCAACAATTTTGGCCGCTAAGTTGACTTTTTTCAAAGCTCTTTTCACCATTAGACGGTCTACTTCATCGTCATCGATTAATAGGATCGAAAACTGTTCCTCACTCATTAACTTGATTACTAATTATTGATGTCACTGTAGGAATTGAAGTATCTATAACTTTCGGCTCAAGGCATTTCGCATAAAGCCCAATATTTATTGAGAGCCATCATAACTTCGGCAAAATTACTAAAGGTAATGGGTTTTAAGATATATCCGGCAACGTTTAAATTGTAGGCTTCAATTCTGTCTTTGTCTTCATCAGAAGTGGTGAGTACGATGACGGGAGTACGTTTTAAGGTTTCATCTTGCCGTAATTCTTGAAGGAATTCTAAACCGTTCATTTTCGGCATATTTAGGTCGAGCAAAATCAAGCGGCGATTGACCGGCACTTTAGGGATGCCATCATCAGAAATTCGCAGCATTGCTAAAGCATCAACACCGTTTCCGGCGACAGAAAGAGGATTGGTGATTTTATACTTTTTAAAAGCTCGTTTAACGTTCATCACATCCACTTCATCATCTTCTACTAGCAAAATATTGATTATTCTTTCTTCCATAATTATTTTTCTCCCCTTGCTAAAAATATTTATAAATCTAAATTCAAACTACAGAGCTAATGCTCGTGATGGCAATATCATCATAAGCATTTACAGAGACTAATCTACTAGCTAAAAGTTAGATGTAACCAAAAAAAATGTGAAGCAAAAATGAATTTTTTGAGTAAAATTCTTTATATTTTTGTTGCTTTTTGCCAAGTAAAACGAAAAACTGACCCAGAATCCAGCTGAGATTCTACTGAAATTATTCCCCCCTGACTCTCTACTGACTTTTTGACGATTGATAGACCAATTCCCGTGGTTTCTAACTTATCTTTTGCCTCTAAAGTGTGAAAAATGGTAAAGATTCGTTCTTGATCTGCCGAGGCGATCCCCTTCCCATCATCTGCTACAGAAAATTCATAAAAATTATCTTGCTCGCGCACAGAAATTTTAATTTGGCTCAGGCGATCGCGATTGTGCTGAAGAGCATTATTCAGCAAATTATTAAATACTTGTTGGAGGGGAATTAATTGGGTCACAAATGTCGGCATTGCCTCAACGATAACCTCGCAGTTAGGTGAAACATCCAGCAGATCGATAATTTCTGCCAGCATCTGCCCGACAGGGACTAACTCTGGCTTGGTATTGGTGCGACCGACGCGAGAATATACCAATAAACCATTGATTAGACTTTCTAACCGACCAACCCGACTACGCAGCAGGTTCATGTTATGACGAGTGTCTGAATCGAGCTTATCTGCAAGATCTTCCTCTAGCCATTGAGACAAATTGGCGATCGCCCTTAAGGGTGCTCTTAAGTCATGGGAAGCAATGTAGGCAAATCGATCTAGTTCCTGATTGCGTCTTTCTAAAGTAGCGGTAGTTGATAGCAGCAGAGCGTTGATTTTTTCCAATTGACCAGTACGCCGTCTGACGCGGTCTTCTAGCTCTTCGTTTAGTTCGGCTAGGGCTAATTCTGCCTGTTTGCGTTCGGTAATATCTCTGACTGCCACTACCGCGCCGATTTTATTCCCCTTAGCATCAATTAAAGGACTACCGTTAGCCAACAAATGACGGGGATTTTCCGCCGGAGGTTTGGCCATCAGTTCGGCGTTGATAAAGGACTCTCCGGCAAAGGCGCGAACCAAAGGAATCTCTGTTTGAGTTAGATAATCTTTACCTTCTGCATCGTAAAGACTATAGTGCTCCGCCCAAGCTGCTGGAGGTAGTGCTGTTAGTGGCTCGGCAAACAAATTTAGACTAGCTTGATTGAATAAAGCTAAAGCTCCCTGGCGATCGCAAGCAACAATACCGTCGGAGAGATTGTCTAATAAGGTTTTGATAAAAACTTGTTCTGACTCTAACTCTAGTTCGACCTGTTTCCTGGCGGTAATATCGCGCATGGACACAATGGCTCCAATCTTTTTACCCTGGCGATTAATAATAGGGTCGCCATTGGCTAATAGAGTCCGAGGCTGTCCCTGCTTGGGCACGATGCTCATTTCCACATCTCTAATTGATTCTCCCTGCAAGGCTCGATAAAGGGGAATATCTTCCATCGGCATAATGGTCCTACCATCAGCTGCATAAAGATCGAAGTAATCAGCCCAGTCTTCTGCGGGAATTGCCGCCTGACCCAGACCGTGGAACTCTCTTGTTGCTCGATTAAAAAGAGTGATAACACCATGTTCGTCACAGGCAACGATACCGTCGGATAAATTATCCAGTAACGTCTGTAAAAATATTTTCTCTCGGGCCAGCTCTAGTTCTGCCCGTTTGCGATCGTTAATATTAAGGCTGGTACCGACAATGCGATATATTTCTCCCTGACGATTTGAAAGGGGACTAAGAGTAGTTAGCCACCAGGTATCTTCGTTTTGGAATGGCAGGCATTCTTCATAAGAGACGCTAGTTCTCGACTGAACACATTGAGTATAATGCTGTTTGACAGTTGCTGCTGCTGCTTCTGGCAGAATTTGCTCAGGAGTTTTGCCCTTGACCTCAACAATTCCCGTTAACTTTATGGCAGCGGCATTAAATCCCTGATAGCGAAAAGTCCCATCGGTTTCTATATCCACCACAAAAGTTGCTTCCCGCACATTATCGTAAATACTGCGGAGAAATTCTGACTGGCGATCAATAATTGCTTTTTGTTGTTCGAGTTCGACAACTTTTTCCTGTAGCTGTTGATTGATATCGTTCATTGAGAAGGAAGGACAGTAGCGTTTTAACCCAGAACTTCAGACCATAAAAGGTAAGACCTAGAATAAATCACTAGTTTAACTACGACCGCACCTAACAGCTAAAATCTGGATAGTAGGGAAGGATATTTGAACCAGACCAGCAAAAATGATCAATAAACTCAATTTGATTGAGAACTATGGCTTTTAAGATAACCCTCATCCTCAGCTACCGAGTAACAATTCCATCTTTTTTTAGATTTTGCCCTATCTGAATTTATTTTTTAATTCGACTCTTAGCAGAAGTGCCTTGGGGATTATTTTTACCGTTATACTGCTGGGCAACTAATCCCTTTAGTAAATAAAGCAAGTGTCCTTCGAGCTGAGGAGAGAGCTTGAGGGGTAAATCTTCGGCTTTGAGATTGATATCTCGCTGAGGAAAGGGAATATCAATCTGCTGTTCGTGAAATAGTTCATCGATCCGAAAACACAGGTCGCTCTTGAGGGGTGCTTGACGACTGGGATCGGCAGTCCAAATTAATAATTCAAAATCGAGAGAACTATCGCCAAATCCGGTAAATAGTACCTGAGGAGTGGGATTACGCAAAACTTCTAGGTGTTCGGCAGCAGCCTGTAATAGAGCCGATTTAACCTTTTTGACATCGGAACCATAGGCAACACCAATAGGCAAATGAATCCGCGTGACGCTGCGGCGATGATTCCAGTTAATTACTTCATCGCTGAGAAAACGGGAGTTGGGCACGATAATCGAAATTCGGTCTAGGGTTTTGAGCACGATGCTGCGGGTTCTAACTTCTTCCACTACCCCCAGATGTTCCCCTACCTGAATAAAATCTCCTACCTGAATTGATCGCTCGAACAGCAACACAATACCACTGGCAAAGTTACGGGCAATATCCTGAAAACCAAAACCAATCCCCACACCCAAGGCACTACCAATTAACGCCAGAGAGCTAAGATTGATGCCGTTAGCCTGGAGCAAAATGACGGTAAACAGACAAATTAAACCGTATTTAGTGATAATTGAGATGATTTCTTGAGAACCCCTCGTCATCCTCGTGACTTGAAGTAGGTTGCTGCGAAGCAGATTGGTGACGTAGTTGCTGAGAAAAATAATCCCCACAAACAAGAAAATCAACACGAGCAGAC
The DNA here is from genome assembly GCA_038524555.1 of Cyanobacteria bacterium J06623_7. GTDB lineage: Bacteria > Cyanobacteriota > Cyanobacteriia > Cyanobacteriales > Xenococcaceae > Waterburya. The sequence goes on from JBCBIN010000052.1 coordinate 7,308, forward strand.
GAATAATCGAAAAATCCGTACCGCCCAAATTAAATACCGACCGATCAAATGCACTGGTAACGACGCTAAAGAGATAGTAAAGCCAGTGTCGGGTTGGAGGAAAGAGATTAAACAAGAGAAAAACAACTGCACCCCAGAGAATAATCTGAGCAAAGCCTAATTTCAGCCGAAACAAGGTGGTGAGATTAGAAGGCTGTGAGCTAGTATTGCTAGGCAATCCAGGGATAACTCTTTGAATCGCCCGTCGTAGGGGATAGGTTTGCAATTGGGTTAGTAGTCTACTGCCCAAGATACCCACGAGTATTAAACCCACCGCGATCGCACTCTGACGCTGGATATAGGCCGTACTCCGTTCTCGTTTGCCTCTGGCGATCGCCAATTCGATCTCACTTTTGAGGTCTTCAGCGGTTTGACTATTGGATTTTTTCCCAATCAGATCTTCTTTGGTGACGGAAAATAAATAACGCTCTTCTCGTACCGAATCTGTCGGTGAATCCGCCATGTCCTCAGGAGATTTATCGTAAACGAGAAACAGTACCGGAAGTCCTCCCTGTCTGGCAATCTTGACCTCAGTAAAATCATTATCTCGAATCGCTTTTAACAATTCTTTGCGAATCAAAGCAACTCGATCGCCGGCGGAAGTGCCACCAGTTTTGCCCACGGAAAATATTTTTCTGCCGTCAATTACTACCGGTGCTTTAGGTACGGTCGGATCGGTATGAAGCTGCAAATCTTCAAACTGAAAGCTATAAGGAAAATAACTAGAGTTAATTTGCGCGATACTGGGAGTAGCGTGAGCGAGCGAGATTAATCCACTGGTAGCCACTGCTAAGAAAATCAGAAAAAGTTTTTTTAACCACATGGATTCGCCCGCATATATCACTAACTAAATATTGTCGATCTGAGTTTTTTCGATATTTATTTATAGGCTCGTAATTTTAAGTCTTATGCAGCCTATGGGGATTGTAATATCTTTGTGAGAAATTATTCAAGCACGCTCATCGATCTTCAAAATACGCCCAACCGCTCTTGTTTTTCATGGACAAAATGCCTCGTCCTCATGCCTTATTCTTGATGTTCGTAATGAACTCGACTTCCCGTCCACTGGAGTTTCTCTCGTAAGGTTTCATAAAAAGAATAGCTATCGCGTAAAATGATAAAGTGTGCTTGGCAGTTAGCCATTCTAATCACGACTCTCTGACCAGGCCAAATTGTCGTACCCAAAGCTCCATCCGTCCAGAGTTTCGTATTGACCTCATAATCGCGAATAGGCATGACGCTGACCACCGTACCGGGAGCAATTACCAAAGGACGACCAGATAGGCTCAGGGGACAGATTGGAGTAATTGCGATCGCCCACATCCCGGGATGGAGAATAGGACCATTGGCTGATACAGTGTAGCCTGTCGAACCGGTAGGAGTCGATACGAGTAAACCATCCCCACTATATTGATCTACTACCTGACCATCTGCTTCTAGCTCTAGCACCGAAGTTGGCATGCGATCGATACTGGCTGGCTTAATACACATTTCGTTGAGACAATAAAACGTCTCGCTTACTGGCTCGAGGCTTTCTCGTTCTCCCTTATAGATTTGAGCCTGGAGCATCATCCGCTTTTGTACGGCATAGCGATCGCTTTGAATTCGTTCCCAGGTTGCTGCTGTGTCTTGAAATAGCTCGAATGGTTCGGTTAAAAAACCCAGATGTCCGCCGACGTTAACCGCTAAGATCGGAATGCCTTCGGGAGCTAGCTGTCTGGCAGCCGCGAGAATTGTTCCATCACCCCCCATAACTATTGCTAAGTCAATTTTATGACTGGAAGAAGCTAGAAATACGGGGAAAGGATTATCTTTGATACCGCTAGGCCCGATTAATACTTGGCAGCCGAGCTGGTCTAGTTCTCTGGCACATTTTTCGGCCCATTCCTGACTGACTTTATGTCCTGCTTTATAAGCGATGATTACATGCTTTAGATCCACTATACTTTCCAGACAGATAGAACATTAATAATTCACTTCATCCTATCGTTAGGATCCGAGTTCCTAATTGAACTATTGTTACGAGAGAGACATTACCGGGGCAGCATTACCAGGGAGAAAACCGCACCTATTTGCCGCTTGCGAAATCTGGAAAACTCACTATTATAGATAGAGTACTGCTACCGCGTTGGTGACTACCTCACAAGTTTATTGATCTATGCTTGATTTATGAGGGAATAGCATTAGTATCTGTGGAAGTATACCGAGCATGTACTCGGAAATGGAAACAGAGGCAGCCAATTCCCACCCTGGAATGCCAGGTCATAAACTAAGGTAAAACGGCGCGGCGGTAGGCAACTCTTCATCTAAATTTTTATCAAGTCAAATCTAAGTAAAAGCTTAAGTTCTGGTAGACGGCTAATTTTGGTTAAAAATCTAACAGGAGAGATATTCTGCTTCGAGTTATGATTGGCTATATTATTGGGAATATAGCTAAACAGTGTCAAAACTATCTCCGCCCCGACAGATTCAGTTCAACGCTAGTACTTTCCAGTTGAGCAATGGATTGACCGTCATTCACCAATATCTCCCCGCCACACCTGTAGTAGTTGCCGATATATGGGTACGGGCAGGAGCGATCGCCGAACCAGAATCATGGTCGGGCATGGCACATTTTCTCGAACACATGATTTTTAAGGGTTCTCCCAATGTCATGGTAGGGGAGTTTGACTGGCTGGTAGAAAGCACTGGTGGGGTAGCTAACGCCGCGACGAGCTACGACTACGCTCATTTTTATCTAACTACTGCTAAGGCTCATTTTTCCCAGACTCTACCTTACCTAGCTGATATTCTGCTGCGGGCGAATATTCCCGATGATGAATTCATCCGCGAACGAGAAGTGGTGCTCGAAGAAATTCATTCCTGTCATGACGATCCTGACTTTTTGGGCTATCAGGCGCTCTGTCAAAATACCTATCAACGTCATCCCTATAAACGCTCGATTTTGGGTGATAAGAAACTGCTGCTAGAGCATACCCCTAACCAAATGCGCTGTTTTCATCGTACTTATTATCAACCGGAAAACATGACCATTGTTATTGTGGGTGGTATCGAGCAGGAACAAGCTCTATCTTTGGTGGAAGAGCATTTTAGCGGCTTTAGCGTACGTTCTGAATGTCCTCCATTCCAGATTGAGTCCGAACCTCTAGTTGCTTCCATGCGTCGCCAAGAGCTATATTTACCCCGAATCGAACAGGCTAGACTGTTAATGGCTTGGATTTGTCCCGGGGCAGAATCTTTAAGGGAAGCGATCGCCCTGGACTTAATTGCTTTAATTCTCACGGGGGGACGCAGTTCCGGCTTAGTGAGGGAGTTACGGGAAGAAAGACAGCTAGTTCTCGACATTGACTGTAGCTTATCTTTGCAGAAAGACTCTAGTATGTTTAGCATTGGCGCTTTGCTGGATGGGGAACATCTAACCATGGTAGAAAACATGATTGTTGATCGCCTCAGTCAGCTACACCATCAAACCATTGCCGTGGCTGAAATTGTCAACGCCAAACGACAGTTAATTAACGACTATATTTTTTCTACTGAAACCCCCAGCCAGTTAGCCAGTGTCTACGGCTTCTATAACATTGTGGCAACGGCAGAACATTCCGCTCTCTATCCCCAAATTATTAGCCAGCTAGAGCCAGCCGAATTAATGGCGATCGCCCAGAAATATCTTTCACCTGAACATTATGCCGTCACAGTTCTCAAACCTGAAGACAGTTAACAGTTAACAGCAAGTAACTATTAATCAATCAGTAATCAAAAAGTTGTCAGCCAGTCGCTTTGCCGCCATAATTCTCTTTAATTGAGAGGGTTGCTGTTTTATGGCTACGGTAGTAAGGTCGCTAAGGATTTTATCGGTTTTGTGTCTGATATTTTGTTGGCTATTGTTGCTGACGATGTCTCTACCAGTAAAAGCGCAAACTGAAACTCGCAGCTACTTGACCTCAGAAATATTGCGATCGCAGACTCAGAATTTAATTCCTACAGAGGGACGAGATACCCTCGATCTGAGTAATTTTATTATCGATCTAAACAACGCCGATAGTGAATTTAGCCAATATTTCTATCAGGAAATTAATAATGCTCTCAGTCATTCTAGTCAGCCAGTTAATTTGAAGTTTAGTAATTCGGTCGTCCAGGGAGATTTGAAGCTCAATCGCTTGGGTATAACTAGCTATGTGGGTGAAGGTGCCCTCTCCACTCTGTTTACCCCAGCGGAGCGAGAAAAAATCATCCAGTTTTATCCTCTTAAGGTGGAAGCTAAATCACCAGCACCCTTGGTGCATATCTTTCGCGGTAGTCTATATCTAGACGGTACGGTCTTTACCAGTAGTGTAGATGGGGCTAACAGCCTATGCTTACAGTCTTTAGGTGCTAATGGCGCTCAGTTTCAGGGCATAACTAACTTTAGTCGGGTAATTTTTGCCAAGGACGTTGATTTTAGCGATGCTATTTTTACCCAAAACGCCAGCTTTAGCCACAGCCACTTTTTTTCAAACGTCAAGTTTGCCGCCGCTGAATTACACAATCTGGCAGACTTTACCCAGACTCAATTTGAAGCCTCCAGTAGTTTTGAAGGAGCGGTCTTTAATGAGCTAGCAGACTTTAGCCGCAGTGCTTTTATCGCCACCATAGATCTGAGTAATGCCATTTTTCGCGATCGCCTCACCCTGGCTAAAAGCAAGTTTTTAAATCCCCTTTTATTAGTCAACAGCAGTTTAGATAAGACCGTAACTTTGAGAGATATCTATCTCAACAGCCTAATTAATCTACAGGATGCTCATTTTTTCAATCGCTTGGACTTCAGCAATGCCTTTTTTACGCCTCAAGCCAGGATAAACGTATCGGGATTAGCATTTGACGCCGCCGAAGCCCAAATCATCGGTCAGCCGGGAATAATTGGCCAATATCTCAGCCTCAATCGCCTACAGGGCAATGAAACCGTGTTTCGCAATTTGATTCGTAATTTTCGACAGTTAGAACAGATTACTGATGCTAACAATTTAGAATACGAGCAAAAACAGTTAGCACTCAAGCAAATTAGCGATCGCCTGACGAAAACCTCTTGGCGTAAAATATTTACCTGGAGCTGGCTCTTTTTAGTTTGGCAGTGGTCGTATCTCAGTCTACTGCTGCTGTTTGGTAACTATGGCACCAATATCAATCTAATTTTCACCCTCGGCATTATTACTCTGACCTTGTTTAGCTTGCTATATTGGTCATTTGATCGCTACCGTCCCAAGATAGCCCAGCCGATAATTCCCCCTAAATCTGAAGTTTTGGTGATGGTTTTGAGCTACCTCGGTATTAATTTCCTGGCGGTTATTAATGTATTTTTAGTGACCGATAGACCTTGGCTCACCCTTACCGCTATCTCTGTCTTTCTATTGCCAATTCCCCTTTCCCTCACTTGCTTAATTTACTACCAGGGTCGCTATCATAAGCTGTTAGATACTTCTTACTTTGTCGAAAACGGTCAGTACCGGGAGTTCCGACTGCTGATTGGGCGGTTGCCGATTATGCCTCGCTTTCCCTTTTTTCGCGATCGCTTTATGCCCCTGCTGTGGGATCGGCGCTGGAACTGGCTCAACTACTACGACTTTAGCTTAAACAATATTTTCAAGCTGGGGTTTAACGATATTCGCCTGCGCGATCGGCATTTACCAGGCTTGATCTCTACTCTAGTTTGGTATCAGTGGTGTTTGGGAGTGCTATATATCGTCCTGCTGCTGTGGACGCTTTCTCGTACTATTCCGGGTTTGAATCTGTTGATTTATTTTTAATACGTCTGATACTAAATCCGATTTATAAAGTGTGTAAACAACAAGTATTTTTTAGCCAATGATAATTAGTCAATTTACAAACTTCATTTTTCATTTCACTGACTACACAGCAACGCTCTACTAAAATATTTTCTATCTCATTAATAGTTTCAAAATATTGATTTACTAACGGCTCATCTACTGCAGGCGCGAATGCGCCAGAGCGTCGCTAGACGAGACTTGCTTCCTTCAGAAGCTGCGCCAAAGTCTCCCTGCTGGTTGTCCTAAAAGATACCGCTTCGCATATAGTTCTTGAGAGTAGGGAGGTAAAAATTTAATTTCTATTTCTGAAGGAATTATGGCTTTTTTACTTCTATGCCAACCCGCATTATCTTCTACCAAGAGATTTTTTTTGATTACTAACTCCAACATCAATCGCAAATTGTTGATAAACTAAATTCAGCCAATTTGTATTAACTCTTGGAATTAAGTACCACAAAGTTTCTCCAGTTTTTGGTTTCACAAATCCATAAACATACAACCATTCGTAGCGATGTTGTACAACTGCTTCAGGGAGTGCATCCCAGCAGTGCAGTAGGTAGATAAGCGCAGTGAAATATCAAAAGAGACAACCTAATCCTTGAAGGGTACCAGAGAAAGAAAAAATAGTGGAAAACTCCAAAATAGAAAAGCTGCAGGAACATGCCAGAGAAATAGCGAAAATTCTATATTCAGAAACAAAACCTGAAGAAATTAGTCGAGTGCATCCCAGTTTTGCAGCAAGCAAAAATACTCATGCTA
>JBCBIN010000053.1:0-13714 GCA_038524555.1 Cyanobacteria bacterium J06623_7
CAAAACAATAAGTAAGATGACCTATGGAAATTTATTCGATCTGGAATTAACCATAGACATCATACGTATTGTTTTGACCAAAAATAGTAAGATAAATAAAATCGTTAAATAAAACTTTAAATAGATTGTTATTTACCGATCTCGATCGCAACCCCAAGTTAAGGAGAATCCGAGGCAAAAATGCCCAAACTAAGTTTAGGTGCGCGTTTATTTATCTCTCACTTATTAGTGATGATGGTGGGATTGGGTAGCTTTGTCATTATTGCCAAAGTGTCTTCCCCTAGAATGTTTGTGCTCCGTCTGGAACAGCTAGAAAAACGCGGTATTTTCACCGTCCGCTCGGCTCGTACCTATCTAGTTGAGGGATTTCAAAATGCCTGGAATCGTAGCGCTATTTTATCGATAGTTGTCGGTGCAGGGGCGGCGGGAGCAGTGAGCTATGTCTCTTCCAAACGCATTACCCAACCCGTCAAACAAATGAAGTCGATCGCCCATAAATTTGCCGCCGGAAACCTTGATGAACGAGTTCCTGAAAGCGACATCCCCGAACTAAATCAGTTAAGGCTGAGTTTTAACACCATGGCGAGCAGCATTGGCGATGTTGAAGCCCGTAGACGAGAATTAATTAGTGATCTAACCCACGAACTACGAACCCCCCTAACTGTAATGCGGGGATATCTGGAAGAACTTGCCGATGGGAGTATTGCCGGTAGCCCAGAGCTTTATCTACGTTTAATTCGTGAAACTCGGCGTTTAGAACGATTAATCCACGATTTACAGGAACTTTCCAAAGCCGAAGCCGGTTATTTATCCATCGACCCCCAGCCTCTAAATCTCTATCCTTTACTGTCGTCTCTGGTCGAAAGATTTGCCGACCAGCTACTAGAAGAAGGTCCCCGCTTAGAATTAAACTGTGCCAAAGATTTACCTGCTGTATTAGCTGATCGCGATCGCACCGAACAAATCCTAGTTAACCTCCTGGGTAATGCTATTCGCTATACCGAAACCGGCTCGATTACCGTAGAAGCAGTCAAGAACAACCGTAAGATTTGGATTGCCATTACCGATACGGGGATTGGTATTGCCAAAGAAGATTTACCTTTCCTCTTCGAGCGCTTTTGGCGTGCCGATCCCTCTCGAGCGAGTCATTCTGGGGGAACAGGAATTGGTTTGGCGATCGCTCGTCGTCTGGTAGAACTACAGGGTGGTCAAATCGAAGTAGAAAGCGAATTAAGTCAGGGTAGTACCTTCCGCTTCTATTTGCCTATCGCTTGAGGCAACTACTTGCCATATATTAGACTTTTGGCGAATCATCATCAAATACCTTACCAAGAGGGAAAAGCGATTAGTCTACTATTCATGCAAGAGATTTACATTACTGCTTCTATAATTCTCGGTCGGTAATGCGATCATCTTCCGGTTCCCAAGGATACGGCTTGTTTAAAGGACTTGCTAATCATCGCGCATATTGACTGCTGACTGTTTACGGTTAATTTTTGACTGCTAACTGTTGTCCAATTTCACGTCATAATAATAACGTTTGTAAATCTTCATAATTACTAAGTTAATCATTATGACAACATCAAAAAATCAATATCCAGTCCAAAAAACAGATCAAGAATGGAAAGAAATTCTTAGTCCCGAAGCATTTAAAGTTTTACGCAAGCACGGTACTGAAAGAGCGGGTACTAGTCCGTTAGATAAAGTCTATGATAAAGGCACTTATGTTTGTGCCGGATGTGGGCAGCCATTGTTTTCTGCCGATACTAAGTTCAACAGCGGCACGGGTTGGCCTAGTTTTTATCAGCCTTTAGAATCAGCGATCGACACCACCGTAGATCGTTCACTGTTTATGACCAGAACTGAAGTCCACTGTAGCCGTTGCGGCGGTCACCTGGGTCATGTCTTTGGCGATGGACCAAAGCCAACGGGACAACGCTACTGTATGAATGGAGTTTCCCTTAAGTTTGTTCCTAAAGGATAGAAATTATTCCTCGATCGCCAACCGTCATCTGACGATCTAAGATAGATTGGCTAAGGAAAATTCAGGGTAGACTTTTGAACGTCATTCATTGCTTAAAGCTGTTATCAATTGCTTGGGGTTGGCAGATCGTATTGTTCAGTCTGGCTACCTCAGTCAAGGCTCAAGCCACGCCAGATATTACCCCCGAAGATGTTCGTGACATACCCGATATACCCGAGGACGTGATTCAAGAAAGTCCCGTTCTCCAGCGATGGTTAGAGTCAGTTCCCGATCTACTCGAAGATATTCGCCACGATCCCAGTTTTCGGACTCGTCTGCGACTGGGGTTTAGCAGCTTTCCCTCTACTGACAATGCTTCTGGCATCAATCTAGGAGTAGAAGATATCTTTATCCGCCGTACTGGTTTAACGGTTAGCGCCGACTATCAAAGCGCCTTTAACGGCGATCGCACTGCCTGGGGAACAGACCTCCATTATTTTCTTTTACCTTTGGGGAATTATGTTAATTTTGCACCTCTAGTTGGCTATCGCTACGTGCAGAGCAATGATTTTAATACTGGGGGCGTACACATTGGTCTTCGGCTTATGCTGTCTCTCTCTCGTACTGGTGCGGGGGATATTTCTTTCTCTCAAAGCTACATCTCTCCTGGAGGGAATGAAGAGGTGGGCATAACTGCTCTTTCTGTTGGCTATGCCGTTACGTCTCAACTGCGCCTGGCGACCGACTTGGAATGGCAAAATTCAGTTGAAGAGAGCGATCGCCGTGTGGGAATTAATCTAGAATGGCAACCCTAACCTCTATGGGTAATGCTATAAGCGAACTAGCCCCATTTAAAAATAGCCGCACCCCAGGTCAAACCCGCACCGAAACCAGAGGCGGCGATGGTATCTCCAGGCTTGACTCGTCCATCCCTAACCGCAGCATCAAGAGAGAGGGGAATTGAAGCGGCGGAGGTGTTACCGTATTCGGCAATGTTGCTGAGTATCTTAGCGGCAGGAATCTTAAGACGTTTGGCTACGGCATCCATAATGCGTTGATTTGCCTGGTGAAGCAGCAGCCAGTCGATATCATCGGCGGTTACACTTGCCTGGAACATCGCTTTACTAATTGCTTCGGGGACTCTCGCTACGGCAAAACGATATACTTCCCTACCATTCATCGTGATGGGGTTATATGAGCCTTGCTGCGCCGTAATGTTGTCAACCAGAACATTGCCATCACACTGATAATTGAGGTTTAACGAGCCATTCTGACTGCCGTTACTATACATGCCGCAACTGAGTAGGCCGTTGTTTTCTGTTGCCCGACAAACTACCGCTCCTGCACCATCACCAAACAAAATACAGCTAGTGCGATCACTCCAGTCAACCCAGCGAGATAGTAGATCTGCACCAATAACCAGTACGTTTTTATACATACCACCACCAATAAACTGGGAGGCGGTAACTAAACCGAACAAAAAACCCGAACAGGCGGCAGTTAAATCGAAGGCAACGGCGTTATTAGCGCCAATTAAGCCCTGAATCCTACAGGCACTACCAAACATGTCATCGGGGGTAGAAGTAGCCAGAACAATTAGGTCGATATCTGTCGCTGAGATACCCGCCATAGCGATCGCTTGTTGTGATGCTATTGCCGCTAGCTGACTGAGAGATTCTCCAGGTGAAGCTATATGACGGTTTTTCATACCCGTTCTAGCATTAATCCACTCGTCTGAGGTATCTACCATCTGAGCGAGATGATCGTTTGTCAGAACTGATTCTGGGGCAGCCGAGCCACATCCCGTAATCGCCATTCCTACACCCATATTGTTCAATGTCTCACTCCGTTACTTTTTGGGGCTATGCTTTTGGTCTAGTTGGCAGTTGCTTCGGTATGTTTTTCTGCTTCTAGCCGGTCTTGATTATTGGCTTTAATTTTTTCCAGCACTTCATTATCGATCGCCTCTTTGGCCAGACGAATGGCGTTAAACATCGAACCGCGACGAGAACTACCATGACTAATGATACAAATACCCGCAACTCCAAACAACAGGGCTCCTCCATGTTCGGCGCGATCAATTCGACGTTTGATGTTCATCAGGTTGGGTTTGAGAACAGCAGTACCGAGTTTACCGTGCAGTCCTTTGGGCAATTCCTCTTTCATGATCTGTAGCATAACTTCCCCAATTGCCTCGGCGAACTTGAGCACAATATTGCCGACGAAGCCATCACAGACGATAATGTCAAACTCTCCCGAGAGTACATCTCGACCTTCAGCATTACCCCGAAAAGGAATTTGCGGGTTGTCGGCTAGCAGTCGATGGGTAGTTAGAGCCAAATCATTACCCTTAGAAGACTCTTCGCCAATGTTGAGCAAGCCAACTTGGGGTTCTTCTCGTCCCAAGACATAGCGACTATAAATAGTTCCCATCAGGGCAAATTGCTCTAAATACTTGGGCTTACAATCGACGTTAGCACCCACATCAAGCACAATTACTGATTTATCCGGGACAATCGTCGGCAAAACTGCACCAATAGCCGGACGTTCGATGCCTTTAATGCGTCCCAATCTCAGTAATGCAGAGGCCATAGCTGCCCCAGAATGCCCGGCGGAAACTACCGCATCGGCTTCTTTTTGCTTGACTAGATTCATCGCCACGTTGATCGAGGCTTTGGGTTTGCGGCGAATCCCCACTAAAGGTTCTTCTTTCATGGTAATCACGTCTTCGGCATGAATTACCCGAACCTGTTCTAAATCCTTGCCACCATGCTTTTTAACCAGGGGGTCTATTTGTTGCTCATCTCCTACCAGCAGCACATCTATATCTAGCTCCGTCGCTGCTTGGATTGCTCCCGCAACGATTTCTTCTGGGGCAAAGTCGCCCCCCATAGCGTCTACTGCAATTCTTGCGCGCTTTAATACCATGTAGCAAATTTTATATAAGCCTTACAAATTTTAACAGTCTGCGGTCAAAGATTCCTAATTCCAGACTGAAAATGACCGGCAAATCATCAGCGGATGACCCCCAGAACTTGACGGGTCGGTTACAAATGATGGTGAACTAATAACTGCTATGTTAGCGTGCGGGTAGTTTTACTTTGAGTACTTGATGTTAGATTTTCTGGTCTTGGGTATAGCTACTTGGTTGGGTGTTTTCGAGCCATCAAAAAACGAACTACAGCCTTTAGAAGCACTTTCCTGGGAACAATCGGCACTGTTTGAGCTGCCGGAATTCGAACGCGATCATCTATCTGCTGGAGTGGTTGAAAGTTATCTCCAGACTCTCGCTAGCCGGGGATTTGAAGGCGAACGCCAGGGGATATGGATACAGTCGGAGTGGGATATCTCGGCACGCAACCGGGGTCTAACTCCCCTCCCTGCGGCTTCTCTGACTAAAATTGCCACGACTTTGGCTACCTTGAGTCAATGGGGTGCCGCTCACGAATTTGTCACGGATGTTTACCTGACGGGCAAGCTTGAAAACGGCGTTGTTACCGGAGACATTGTTATACAGGGGAATAGCGATCCGCTATTTGTCTGGGAAGAAGCGATCGCTCTTGGGAATGCTCTCTCTCAACTGGGGATTCGTGAGGTGCGGGGCAATATTTTAGTTGCCGGTGAGTTCTATATGAACTTTAAGTCCGAGCCACTAGTAGCTGGAAAGTTGTTTCGACAGGCACTCGATAAAAATCTCTGGACTGCACCAATAACCCAACAGTATTTACAGATGCCCCCGGGAACAAAACAGCCGGAAATCTTGGTAACGGGAACGGTAAAAGCGATCGCCCGGCAACCCAAAGATACCCGACAGTTAATTCGCCACCGTTCTTTACCCCTAGCCGAAATTCTGCGTCAGATGAACATCTACAGCAACAACAAGATGGCACAGATGTTGGCTAACTCAGTTGGTGGTGCCCAGGCAGTAGCGCAGACTAGTGCGGAGATTGCCGGAATACCGACGGCAGAAATTAAACTAATTAATGGTTCGGGTTTGGGGGAAGAAAATCAAATATCGCCCCGTGCTGCTTGCCAGATGTTGATGGCGATTGATCGCTTACTGCAAGAACATAACTATAGCGCTGCCGATCTATTTCCTACCGCCGGGAGAGATGTGGTTGGCACCTTACAGGGAAGAGGTTTACCTCGGGGAACGAGTGTTAAAACCGGAACCTTAGATAGCGTTAGTGCTTTAGCTGGAGTAATTCCCACCAGCGATCGCGGCAATGTTTATTTCAGCATTATCAATTATGGGGGTTCTTTGAAATACCTGCGCCAACAGCAAGATCGCTTGCTTAACGAGTTAGTGCAACCCTGGCAATTAAAGCCAAGCAATTTCGATTTGTCGCCAGAACCAAAATGGTATTTAGGTAATCCTCACAGAAATAAGATCGGCAACTTTAACTAACCAATATCATGGTTTGCGTAATATTTTTGTGGTCTTCAGCATGGATGCTAGCCGATTACTAATCGTACATTCTGGCTTCTAAAGCACTAGGATTTTCTTCACAATAGAGTTCAAATTCGCTTTTAGGCTTCTCTACAAAGTCACTCTTATTGAGAATATCGCTAATCGAAATCACCCCGAGTAATTCTCCTTTAACCACCGGAGCGCGACGAATACGGGTATTGGCAAACAGGCGAGCAACGTATTCCACTCCTAAATCGGGATTAACGATGACGCAAGGTTTAGTCATGATTTCATAAACTCGTATCTTTTTGGGGTCATGTCCGAAGGCTGCTACTTTATAGACAATGTCGGTTTCCGTCACAATACCATAGGGGTCAGAATCACTACGGCGATCGACAATCAAAGCCCGTAATCCTTTGTCCTTCATGATTTTTACCGCTTCTGCGATCGTCGCTGAGCCGCTAATGGTGACGACATTTTTGGTCATAATGTCTTGAGCCTGCATCATGGCTATTTTCTCCCTGTGTTGATAGTTGTGTTAATGAGATATTGGAGCAAAATTAAACTAATCTTCGTAAATTCGACATTCCACCGCATCGGGATTGTCAGCGCAGTATGCTTCTAAGGAATTAGTTTTTTTTTCCGCCTGACGTTTATCCGCCGCTGCCGCCTGTAGCTCTTCTACTTCATCCCACGCCGCCGCACATTCTGGAGCAGTTGCGCCTTTAGCCGCACAGATAGCGCGAGCTTCTTCTCGGGCAACATCTAGACGATCTTCGATATACAGCTGCTTTGGTTTTTCGACAAAATCGCCCTTGTTGAGAATGTCGCTAATGGAAACGATACCCAATAACTTGCCTTCAATAACTGGCGCACGACGGATACGAGTATTGGCAAACAGGCGGGCAACGTATTCCACTCCTAAATCGGGGTTAACTACGACACAGGGTTTAGTCATGATTTCGTATACCCGCATTTGTTTGGGGTCATGTCCAAAAGCAGCCACTTTATAGACAATGTCGGTTTCAGTCACAATGCCATAGGGGTCAGAATCGCTGCGGCGATCGACAATTAAAGCCCGCAATCCTTTATCCTTCATAATTTTTACCGCTTCTGCGATCGTGGCCGAACCGCTTATCTTCGCTACATTAGCGGTCATAATATCTCTGGCACAAAGCATGGCTCTATATCTCCTAATAAATTTTGCTTGATCGAAATTAATTAACTGAGTTGGCTGAATTGACTCAAGAACTATGCTGATATGGGAAATTCGATCGCAGTTTGCAGCTTTCTTTGTCTAGTATGAAAAGAGGTACTAGAATCATAGGCTTCTACAACAGCGCCACTAAAGAGGCACATCACCATCAAATAGTCACAGTCGGCACACTCTACTCGTAGGATTTGATTTTGCGGACAGTTGCTGTAAGGTAATTCTGAACTGCTAAAGTAGCTACGAGTTGCGGAACCACCACAGTTGGGACAGGGAACTTTAAAGGTAAGGCTCATAAGCGATCTTCTTCTCAAGACGATTTTGACACGAGAAAAAGAGGCAAAATTAAGGCTCGGGATTGGAAAAAAAGCTGTCAAACAATTCAACCAAATCCCTTATTTCCTCGATTCTGCCTCCAGTACGCTGACAAACTTTAAAGTCTTAGCTGAGTCTCCACGAGATTGCTGTAAGTTTCATAGGGTTGAGAACCAAAGGTGTTTTCAATCATTTTGCCGTCACGGAATACTAGTACAGCAGGAATGCTTCTAATTCCATACTTTTTCGCCGCTGCTTGATTTTTATCAATATCAATTTTGACGACGGTGGCGCGATCGCTATATTCTGTAGCCAGCTTGTCGATTAGCGGGGCAATTACTTTGCAAGGACCACACCAGGTGGCAGTGTAATCAGCAACAACGATTTTATTATCTTTGATTAGCTGCTCGAATTCATCATGGTCAACGAAATTGGTGCAAAAATGCTCGATTTAGGTTCGCTCCCATTAGATTCGCCTGGCTTAGATCGGCATCAATCAGATTCGCCTGGCTTAAATCGGCACTAGTTAGGTTCGCCCGCTTCAAGTTACTCTCCCGCAGAAATGCTCTTTTGAGAATTGCCCCCGCCAAATCCGCATCGAGAAATTGAGTCTTGCCGCTAGCTACTTTATATAGCAAGGCTGATTTTAGAACTGCCGACTTGAGATTTGCTCCGGTTAAAATCGCCTCGCTTAGGTTACTCAGATCTAGTAGAGCCAGATTAAAGTTTGCTCCAGTCAAGTTAGCTCGCGTGAAGTTAGTTTCGGTTAATATTGCTTGGCTAAAAACTACCTGAGGGAGATCGACATCTTCTAACATCGCTCCCACCAAATTAGTACCAGAAAAATCTTTGATTCCAGCTTGATATTGGGCTAACAGTTCTGCTGCATTCATATATTTGATCGATGCTTGGCTACTTTAAATAAGTTGCTTCTGTCTTTACTTAACTTAATAAAGGTTAACAGTCTTGATAAGCATTAATACTCAGATTAATGATGAATTAAGATTCAAACAGCGAGAAAAAACAGCACGTTAAACAAATCATTAATAGACGACCAAAAGATTAAAAAAAATATTAAGATTTAGAGATAAAGAACAATTTTAAACAGGAAAAGTTTTTGCCTGACTTTAATCTTGACCGAGCAGATTTAGCTCGATCGCCACATAATCGAGCGAGACATAATTTAGCTGCCACCGGGACAGAAAGCCTTGTAGCGGCGATCGCCTTAAGAATCCGCCAGTCTCTCGATTTAGAATCTATCCTGCGGCAAACGGTAGCAGAAGTGAGAGAGTTTTTGGTGACGGATCGGGTGTCCGTCTATCGCTTTGAACCGGATTTTAGCGGGGTAATTGCCGTCGAGTCTGTTATCGAATCGATTCCTAGTGTCTATGGTCATAAGCTAAACGATCCTTGCTTTGCCACCAAACATCTAGAAAGCTATCGGCAGGGGCGAGTTCATGTGATTAATGATGTCGAATCGGCTAATTTAGTTGATTGTTATAGGCAGGTACTACAGCAATTTGAAGTTAAAGCCAATCTGGTCGTGCCCATTGTTGCGAGTGATGAACTGTGGGGACTGTTGATTGCCCACCATTGTCGTTCAGCTCGGCAGTGGCAAAATTCAGAAGTCGAACTACTCAAGCAGCTAGCAACCCAGGTGGGAATCGCCGTACAGCAAGCAGAACTATACGATCGCCTGTCTAGCCTCAATATTTTTTTAGAACAGCAGGTCGGTCAGCGCACTGCCAAACTACATAAGTCGGTAAAATTTGAAACCCTAACGCGAATCGTGACCGCCAAAATGCGCGATAGCTTAGACGAACAGCAAATTTTACAAACCGTTACTGCAGAAATCGGACGAGTATTAAACATTGCTAGCTGCAAAATCGAACTTTACAGCCGCGATCGCCATGAAGCCAAAATCGCCTATGAACACGCTTCTGAAGTCTGTAGCTGTCAGGGTATGAGCCGCCAAGTTAGGGAACATCCCGAAATCGAAAACTGGCTCAGGCAAAAACAATCTTTGCAGTTCACCGAATTAGTTCCTATCTATCAAACCAATATTCCCGCGACCAAGTTAATTTGCCCTATTTTTGATAATTGTGGCATCCTCGGCAATCTTTGGCTGTCTCGCCCCACCGGAGCCTGGTTTGAAGTAGATGAAATTATTTTAGTCGAGCAGGTCGCCAGTCAATGCGCGATCGCCATTCGGCAAGCCAGGCTGTATCAAAAGTCGCAGATACAGGTAGAGGAACTGGCACGTTTGAACCTGCTGAAAGATGATTTTCTCAAAACAATTTCCCACGAATTGCGCACCCCCATGAGCAGCATTCTCCTGGCTTCAGAAACTTTAGAGGCTTTATTGGAACGCGAAATTGGCACTCAACGGTCGGCAACCTTCACTAAAGTCTTGAACATTTTTCGTTCGGCTTGTGAGCGACAAAATAATCTGGTCAACGATTTACTAACTCTTTCCTATCTAGATGCCAAGAAAGAAATGATGACCATGCAGTGGATCGATCTTTCGGTTTGGCTCCCGCAAATTGTCGAACCTTTCCTCTCCCGTATCGAGCGACAACAGCAGACTTTAAGCATCAATTTACCGGCGGATTTACCGCAAATTAAGTCTGATATTTCTACCGTGAAGCGGATTTTAAGCGAACTGTTCAATAATGCCTGTAAATATACTCCTGAAGGAGAGACAATTATTTTTGCAGCTTGGTCAACAGAAGACAAAATAAACCTGAGCATTAGTAATACAGGGGTGGAAATATCATCTTCGGAGCAAGAACGGGTTTTTGATAAGTTCTATCGCATTCCCAATCGCGATCCTTGGCAATTTGGTGGCACCGGTATCGGTTTGGCCCTGGTAAAGAATTTGACCGAGCTACTGGGAGGGAAGATCTATTTGACTAGCGAGTCTGCCACAACCCGTTTTGTGCTGGAACTGCCCCGGGAAGCTGATAATCTAGAGGCTCAGAGGACGGAATAATCGGTCGGGAGAAGGCAGAAGGAATGAAGTAACGCGAGCGATCGCTTTTTTTAGACTAAAATTACTCAGGAATACCTCAATACCTAAAAATTTGAGAGCTGAGAGCTATATGCGCAGCGGTATCCTTTAGGACAAACTAATTGTCAACGAAGCTAATTCACATTAAGCATTACTTTATGTGGTCTATTTATTTAATTCGCTGTGGCGATCGCTCTCTCTATACGGGTATTTCTAACAATGTTGCCCGACGCTTTGCGGTGCATCAATCTGGTGGCGCTCAAGCAGCTAAGTATACTCGGACTCGTCATCCTTTAAAGTTAGTTTATACTGCCGAAATAGGAGATCGCGCTACTGCCAGTAAAGTAGAATATCGGGTCAAACAACTGCCTAAAAAAATGAAAGAGGGTTTGGTTGCCGGAACTATTTCCCTATTCGAGCTAGATTTTATGCGTTCTCTCTAAGTGCTTTTACCAAGAATTGAAAACGGCTATAGGTACGGGAGATCGCCTTGAAGTTGCTGGAAGTAGTTAAAATATGTATCGATAAAGAAAAAACGGCGTTGCTAAATCAAGGTCTGATTTCTAACTTTAATGATGATGCAGATTAGTTGAAGAGCTTAGAGCTTAGAGCTGAAAGCTGAAGGCTAAAAACTTTTCGAGCGTTGCTAATTCACCCCAAGCATTTAATATTTCCTCAAACCATACTAATTATTCGTGAGCGTATTTCAACAAGAGCGTCTATTATTTACTCCCGTAGCTGCCAACCATGATGCTGTTTCGGCTATCTTTGCTTTCCCCAATACCTATACCATCGGTATTACTAGCCTGGGGTTTCAAATTGTCTGGGCAACTTTAGCCAAACGAGCCGATATTGATGTCAGCCGCTTGTTTACCGACTTACGCGAACCCCTACCCCGTTATCCAGAACTGTTGGGGTTTTCTGTTTCGTGGGAATTAGACTATATCAATATTTTTAACCTGCTGGAATCCCTAGATCTTCCTCTCCATAGCCGCGATCGCCAGGATAAGCACCCTCTAGTATTTGGCGGCGGGACGGTATTAACCGCTAATCCCGAACCTTTGGCGGATTTTTTTGACGTAATTCTCTTAGGAGATGGAGAAGAACTACTCGATCGCTTTATCGATGCCTATCAAGAGGTGCGCCATGGCGATCGCCAGACCAAGCTACGACATTTGGCACGAGTTCCGGGGGTTTATATTCCTAGCCTCTACGAGATCACCTATCACCATCCCGCTGGCGCGATTAAAGAGATTGTTCCTATAGATTCCACCATTCCCGAATCGGTGCAAAAGCAAACCTATCGCGGTAAGACTCTCTCAACCTCTACTGTGGTTACGGAAAATGCCGCTTGGGAGAATATTTATATGGTCGAAGTAGTGCGTAGCTGCCCGGAAATGTGTCGTTTTTGCCTGGCTAGCTATCTTACTCTTCCCTTTCGTACCGCGTCTCTAGATGATTCTCTGATTCCCGCGATTGATCGCGGCTTAGCCGTTACCAACCGCCTCGGTTTACTCGGTGCATCAGTTACCCAACACCCGGAGTTTGAGGCAATCTTAGATTATCTTTCCCAAGATAAATATCGAGATGTTCGTCTGAGTATTGCTTCGGTGCGTACCAACACCGTAACAGAAAAGCTGGCATCTACCCTCGCCCAAAGGGATACCCGTTCGATTACCATTGCCGTCGAAAGTGGTTCGGAAAAAGTTCGCCAGATAGTCAACAAAAAACTGACTAACGACGAGATTATCCAAGCCGCTATCAACGCCAAAGCCGGGGGTTTAAAAGCCCTCAAACTATATGGAATGGTCGGTATTCCCCATGAATCAATGGAGGATGTCGCCGAGACGGTAGCTATGATGTCGGCAATTAAAAAAGCTGCTCCCGGATTGCGGCTAACTTTAGGATGCAGTACTTTTGTCCCTAAATCACACACGCCGTTTCAATGGTTTGGGGTTAATGCTGCTGCCAAAAAACGTTTGAAGTATCTCGAAAAAAACCTCCGTCAACAAGGTATTGATTTTCGTCCAGAAAGTTATAACTGGTCGGTAATTCAGGCACTAATTTCCCGTGGAGATCGCCGTTTGGGTCAATTACTACAGTTAACCAGAGAATATGGCGATTCTGTTGGTAGCTATAAACGAGCCTTCAAACAGCTTAAGGGACAGATACCACCACTAGACTATTACGTACACGAGCGTTGGGATATAGACAAAGTTCTCCCCTGGCAACATTTACGAGGAGTGTTACCCGCAAAAACTCTGGTCAAACATCTCCATGAAGCGATCGAGATCGACAATCCGACTGCTAAAGGCAAACAAGATCGCCAAACTGCCAGTAGCTTTTAACCCGCCAATGATTTAAGTTATCTGTTTACTGTTAACTATTCTCTGTTCCTATCAAATAATGCAAACAACTGCCGAATATAGCTGCGCTTTTTGTGGCGAAACCAACAGCACCTTTGTCGATATTAGTGGGGGAATGCAGCAATCTTATACTGAAGATTGTCAGGTTTGCTGTCGTCCTAATGTCCTTTATATTTATCTTGATGAAGATACCTTAAATGTCGAAATCCAGAGCGATTACCAAGAATGAAACCATGACTATCAATCGCAAATCAACGCTTTGTGTTCTTTGTCAAACGTGTTTAAGTAATGAGTAAGGAGTAATGAGTAAGTTGTCACTAATAAATCACGACAGACTGGCAACGGTTTATCTCCCCACAAGTTTCTTTGCTTATGGCTTAAAGCTAAAATCAAAATTATCGGTTGAGAGTGCAGCCTTTGAAATCTGAAGTCTGAAGTC
>JBCBIN010000054.1:0-13700 GCA_038524555.1 Cyanobacteria bacterium J06623_7
GTACAAATATTTCTTGATTTTAAAGTAGATTTTTGTAAGAAAAACAAGCCTTAATTCACTAAAAACTCCTTTGAAAGGCATGGATTTTATTTTATTTGTATATTTGATACTAAAAAATGTTTTTTTGCTTTGGCTATAAGTAATTATATGTAGCAAAAATAGCATTGGTATTTATATCTAAGTCAAATCAACTATTTTGCTAATCAACTATTGAAGATAGCAAAAATGTATAGTATAACGGCAAGTGTGTGACTTGAAACATTGACAACAAAACTGCATTGTCATAAATAAATATTGACTGATGCTTTTCTAAGTTTAAAGGTAAAGTTTACGATATTTACCGCACTTATTTTATCGATTGTAGATGTATTTATATTTGTTGCTATGAATTTATGCGTATATTAACTTGTGCTTGCTCTACTTTTTTGGTTTTACCGTTGATTAGTTCGAGTGTTTTGGCAAATCCGGTCGAACCAGTTGAATCAACCATCGAATCAAAAACGCCAGAAAATTCCCAGTTAGCTAATCGCGATCAAGAGCTGACTGCCGATAACTCCTGGAACAGTTCGGGGGATAAAAACCTGGATGATATTAAATTTAGACTTCAAGATATTCGCGATCGCAACTTCACCCCCAGTCGTGGGGTTCCCGGTCTGACAATTGCTAATCCTTTTGGCTTTGGTGCGGATCGTGGTTTTTACAGTGGTCTTAGTTATCAGGTTGACACCCGAGGTGGCTTAGATAACGAAAATGATGGCGATGCTACCCTCGGTTTTGGCGTTGGTTTTGGTAATGCCCAAAAATATGTCGGTGCCGAATTAAGCTACAGTCTGGCTAGCTTCGGACAAAACGGAAGAGATTTTGGTTCGGGCGGGTTTAATCTCAAACTCCACCGCAAGATTTCTGATGGTTGGGGAGTTGCCGCAGGTTGGAATAGTTTCCTCTCTATTGGCGACGATAATGACCTGGATGATTCCCTTTATTTAGCGACCACCAAGATTTTTAAAACCAGAGCTAACGTCAACTCGGCTTTTAGTCGTGTCGGCGCGACTATCGGTGTCGGTAACGGACAATTTCGCACCGAAGACGACATTCTCAATGATGAAGGCGGGGTTAACGTCTTTGGCAGTTTAGCCTTACGTGTGGCTCGTCCGGTTAGTTTTGTAACCGAATGGTCGGGACAGGACTTAGGTATGGGGATTTCTGTCTCTCCTTTCCGGACTGTACCCCTAACTTTCAACCTCAGCGCTAGAGATATTGCTGGTGCAGGAGATGGCGCACGCTTCGTGTTCGGCGTTGGTTCGGCGCTCTAAATTGTAAAAACAATCGAGAAACTGGAAAATGGAAGATAAAAAACTAATCTGGATTGGTTCTCTCGTGGCAGCAGGAATAATTACCTCTAGTTCCGCTGTAGCTCAAACAAATCAGTCTGATGCTTCAGGAGGTCAAACCTTTAGCTCGCCAACGGTACAAATCGATAGTCAAAACGGTAACGGGATTCCCCCGACTACCCAATTTAATCCCACTACAGGAGAGGTTCTCGGCGGTGGCATCAATAATCCGGTAGATCTCCAGAGCAATTCGGTCGAAAGCATCGGCTGTCCCGGTGGAGTATGTAATTCGGGTAATATCGACCAACCCAGAAACGTAACTCTTAACGAAATCGCTGAAGTCTTAGATGCTAGCCTGGAACAATCTCTAGATAATTTAGCTGCCGCCGAAAATGATGCCAAGTTAGCAGATGCCGGCCCCAGAAGAATTGCCAGAAGGAGTGCCGTTGACGAACAAGACATGCGCGCCTGTATTAATCCTGTATTTGAAGCTAGAAAACAGGTAGAAACACAGCTACTAGAAACCGAAAAATTTATCGAACAGGTTGACCAAATCGAACCCCAGAAAAATATTTGGTAAGAGGAGAAAAATAATGAAGCGATCGCAATTGACAGCTATTTTTTCAGGCAAGGTTTTCGGTATTTCTTTAGGTGCCCTGGGCATTATCAATGTATTTGGTTTGGCAGCATCCGCCGACGTGGTCGGCAACCAAGGCATCAGATTTAGTGAAGATACCATCGTGGAGTTTGAGTTTATTGAGTCTCACGGTGCTTATCAATCTACTTTTGGCATTATCGATCTCGATTCTTGCCAGACCAACAGCGCCGGAATTATTAATTTTGATTCCTGTACCAAAACTCCCCTGCTGTCCGAAGTCAAAGCCTCGGATAAATTTGATACGGTCTACCGTCGTTCTAGCTATGAGACGGACTTACAAGAAGCTCGTAACAATGATTTTCTGGGTACTCCCGGAGATACCGTCCCTGATTTTGAGCAGGAATTTATCTTTGAGGGTAACAAGCGCTATGCTTTTTATTTGGAGTCGGAGTTTGACGGAAAACCAGCGGGAACGGTCTATACGACGGATTTGATTAATGCTCGCGGTAATCGCCAAGCGTTGTTCAACGAAGAAGGTTTAACGGCGGCAGCAGTCGCCAAGCGTCGTAATAATCCCGCTAACGCTGCTAATAAGTTTGACTATCTGGTCGATGGTGGTTTGTTGATTAACTTTGACGATACTGGTTCGACACTAGTTAAAACCGATCAGGAAGATGTCGATTTCGACGATTTTATCGTGGGGATGGGTGGCGGAGTTCACTGTAACTATGGAGATGTGAGCCTCCACCATTCTGAGGATACTGTCGTGGAAACTGCAAAATAAACCATAAGTGCGTTATCTGGGGGAAGTCTTGTTTCCCCCTTTTTAGCGATCGCTATTCTAGTCCAGGTTTGGGCATAACTAGAGGCTTGGGTTTATTTAACTGGCGTAGCCAGAAGCCACTCAGAACCGCTATGCTGAGGGCGATAAATCCTACCCCAGACTGCAATAAGAGAAAGCCGCCGAAGGCAAACATCGTGCCAAACAATAGTAGAGTTGCCGCCACGACTCTGAGCAAATCTTGAGTTAAATCTTGTGCCGCAGGTATGCCAGTTCTCTGCTTTTGCGTTCTCCAGCCAATTCCCCCCGGCTGTACCCGGCGATAGAATTCATCTAGGGTAGCGTCAGTTTCCGGTGGTGTAAGATACATGACCGTAATCCAGAGTATGGCCGTTGTTCCCGAAATAAATAACAGCCGATAGCCAAAATCTGGAAATATTTGGTTAAATTCGGGGTTAATGCTGGTAACTAAACCAATGGCAAACCCTCCCAACATAGCAGCCAACTCAGCTGCGGCATTAATGCGCCACCAAAACCAGCGCAGAATTAAGACCAGTCCCGGCCCCGTACCGATCGCAATTACCAGACGAAAGACGGTAGTAATATCGGTAGAATTTAAGGCAGCGATCGCCCCTAAAATCGTTACCAAAACGGAAAATAGCCGACCCATCGTTACCAGTTCGGTCTGAGTCGCATTCGGCTTAATAAAACGACGATAAATATCATTAGTTAGATAAGATGCACCCCAGTTGATTGAGGTAGAAACCGTACTCATAAAGGCGGCAATTAACGATGTAACCACTAAACCCAACACTACCGGCGGTAAAAAATCGAGCATTAACTTTGGATAGGCCAACTCCTTATCTTCTAGTTCGGGATAAATGACGATCGCCACGAGAGCGACTAGAATCCAGGGCCAAGTACGAACGGCGTAGTGCAAAATATTAAAAAACCAGGCAGATTTTTCTGCTTCCGCTTCATTTTTAGCCGCAATCAAACGCTGAATAAATTCCCCCCCCCCATCACTACGACGAAACGACCACCACTGTACGAATAGATAAGCAGAAAAGGTCGTGGCGGTAATTCCTGCCGCATCACTCCAGCCAAAGCCACCGTCACTAAACTGGAGAGGAAAGAAAGACAACACGTCTATATCGCTTACTGCCTGTACCTGGGGAACTAATTCGTGTATGCCTCCTACGTGGTTCACGGCGACAATAGCGACGACGAGGGCACCAAACAAAGCTAAGAAAAACTGTAAAAAGTCTGTTGCTACTACTCCCCATAAACCCGAAAAACCGGAATATATCAGCACGAGAACACTGACTCCTACCACGCTCCAGATCTTGAGATTTTCCCCGGGATTAATGCCCAAACTCTGCCACAGTTCCAGAGCGTCTACCACTTTAACCATAGCTAACATCGCATAGCCAATGCCGATACAGTTGATGGGTACGGCAAAAAGAAAGGCTTTGGTTCCCCTTAAAATAGCGGCGTTACGTCCCCCATAGCGAATTTCCGTCAACTCCGCATCGGTAACTATTTCCGCTCTGCGCCACATTTTAGAGAAGATATAAATCAAGATAACGTGAGAAATACCAAAGCTCCACCATTCCCAGTTACCGGCAATCCCCCGACTGGCAACCACCCCGCAGATATAGAGAGGAGTATCGATTGAAAAGGTAGTTGCTGCCATACTCGTTCCTGCCAACCACCAGGGGAGCGATCGCCCAGAAACAAAAAAGTCTTCTAAACTACGAGAAGCACGACGAGAGAGTACAACTCCCAAACCAGTAGTTAGGGCAAAATAGATCGAGACAATTATCCAGTCAATCGGTTTCATAATCTGCCTGTTGAAAATGCCTCATTATAGTAGCCCGTTCGCTAAATTGGCGGCGTTCTTCCTCATATCTGCGATTCAGAGACTGGCCATTATGTTCCCAAGTAAAATGAATGTGTCGAGGAATAAGTTTTTAGGCTAGCGATCCAGGAGTTGCAAAAATTATAGTTCTAATAAAAAGACATAGGATATAATCCCTCCTACAAACCAGATAAATGTCGAGGTTTTAGGATGAGGTAATTCTTCGACAAAAGTATTAAATAAAACGAAGCCAGCCAAAATTGCCGTCAACATATCGGAGATGGCTTTACTAACTAAAGGGTCGATCGCCACATCGACTAAAAATCCTAAGAGTAGAGAAATTGCGAGGATAATGCATCCTTTTCTGTATAGCTGGCGTTGATGGTTTTCTTGCAGCCGATAGTTAAGTGCCAGTAAGTGTAGTCCCATTGCCAATAGATAAAGCAATACTTCTAGGGTAATTATGCCAAGGTGTTCTGGCAGAGTAATGATAATAAGGGCGTTGTAAATAGCCAGAAAAGTAATTTCAATATAAAAAGCTCGATCGGCTTCTGCCTCGGCCGTCGTGGAATTTTGAGCAACTAGGGTTTTGATACCGTAGAAAATTACAAATCCCAGCAGGGTAATAATATGAATTTGGCTGCCAACCGTAGCTTCTGCTGCTTCTAAACTCGGAAATAGATGTAGAAAAACATAGGTTATGGCCAATCCTGCACTAAAAGAAGTAACGAATAGCTGATAGCGTCGCAAGGATTTGTGTAAATGATGCGACCAAATATGAATTGAGGCAAAAGCAAAGGTTATTAACAGCAAAATTGCCGAAAAACCAATGTCCTTGGCTGGTAACTCGCTATTAAGGTTGGCAAGCATAAGATTGGATTTGTGTGATAATTCTGCGTTATTTACCGACCAACAAAGCCCGATGTGGTGAGCTTAATTCGCATGATGTTATAGGGTGGCTGAGAAAGATCTGCTCCGGCGTTGAGAGGTGCGGAAAGATTTAATTGGTCGCAGTTGAAGTACAGATAGCCATCGTTGCCAAAACTAAAAGAATCGATCCAAGGTAATTTTTGCTCGGTTTGCAGTAGTTCATAGTTGCGATCGCCTTTGATAATGCCCAGAGCGTTAACCGATAAATCGCCTAAATAGATGTTGTTATGGCGATCAATAGAAATGCCGTCACAGATAGGTTTGTCGCTATAGCGTTCAACACGCTCTCTTAATTCAACCTCGCTCAAGCTAAAGTTAGCTAAATCGGCACTCTTAGCGCGGTACATGCTAGTGCCATGCATGGGACAGAAGTAAAGCCACTCGTTATTAGGATCGAGAACTAAGCCATTTACTCCCAGGTGAGGACGGAAAAGGCTACCGTCAGGCTGCTTTATTTGCACTGGTAAACCTTCGACAATTAAATCTATGTCTTCGGGAATAACGCTTACATGACCCTGTAAAATGCGATCTGCTAAACCCGTAGTTAGATCTACCCGAATTAAAGCGGATTCATCAGTAGCAATGGGATCTGAGATATAGATGACGTTACGGCGGAGGTCGATCGCCAGGTCGTTGACAAAAGAGTTACTCAGAGTGATTGGCTGTGGTAGATAAATAACCCTGGCTAATGTGCGTCGGTTAATATCCCAGGCGACTAGTTTTGGTAGGGACTGGCTTTGGTTGCCATTATCTAAGATCCAGAGGTAACCGTTACTGTCGGCTTGAATACCTAAGACACTCTCAAAAGCAATGGTTGGTGACTGGGGACTAAAGGTTAGGGGTTCTAGGTGTCCATTAACTACTTCTGCTACGGGAAATTCGGGGTTATAAAACTGGTGCAGACTGCAAAATAGGCGATTATCTGGAGTCAGAGTAATATTTCCTGGAGATATAGGCAAAGAAGCGACTACGGTAGGAGAATTAGATAGGGTAAGGGTGTTCATATAAGACAGTTAGGGCAGTTAGGGCAGTTAGGAAAGTTAGGACAGTTAGGGCAGTTAGGACAGTTAGGACAGTTAGGGCAGTTAGGACAGTTAGAGCAGTTAGGACAGTTAGGGCAGTTTTGAGCGATTAAAATTGATACGAATCGGGCTTTTATCGGAGGGACTTTAGATGAATCAAGTCTGTTAAGTTTTTTGTTCGGTTTTATCTTTTACTACTTCGCTTAGATAACCTTTGACATCTCGCTGCATGATGTTTTCGACTCGCTCGGCAAAGTCTACATAGGCTTCTGCATGGCTGAGACTATTGCGGTATGCTCCCCCTAACTGGAAAAATTGCCAGCCTTCGATTTTCATTAGTTCGGCAGTGTTGCGATAGTGACGATAACGTTCGCCGTAATGGAAAAATTCTTCCACCGCAGCGCTAATTGCCACAACTTGACTTAGAGCAAAAGCAATCCAACCCATAATTGCCTGGACGTTATGGGCATTGATGTTAAGACTAACTAGAGCGGGAACAATTACCCCACCGATAATAGTTAAGAGACGTAAGAGATAGTAGCGGTTACGATTTTGCTGCGCCCTACTTTCTAGCCAGAGCATTTGTGAGAGCCAGCGAGATTTCATAAACTGTCGCTGTAAATCTGACAGTTCGATCTTCTCGATCAGAGAATTCATTTCTTGCTTAACGCGATCGCGATAATTTTTGGGTTCGGCAGCGGGAGTAACTAACTCAATGTTGTCGGCGGGCAAAGTGTTGTCTAGCATCTTTATTTTCTGAGTCAGGATAAAGCCTAAATTTGATTCGTTGAGCAACCGTCAATCGACGACCTCTAATCTTATTTATTCCCCAGATTGCCTTTAATCTACCTTCTGCCAATAATCGAATTCAGTTGTGTTTAAATGTTCGACAGTTCCGCCCAAATTACGTACTTTAGCGACCATATCAGCTGTTCCTCCCTTGCCATCGCCCCCTTTCCCGTTCCAGAGAACTAGCAAGCGGACTCGATCACCACCGTAGTTTAAGCTCGAATCTAGTGCCCAAAGATTATTACGTTCGTAGGGATTTTCCTCGGCAGCTAAAGAGCCTAATTCTGCTGATTGGAGATGAATTTTAACCAGGGGATGAGCTGTAATGTGTGTAAAACGTTCGACCCAATCTTTTCCCGCAAAACTTACGGACTGGGCGATAAATTCTTCTGGTTTAAAGGGCAGATAGA
Organism: Cyanobacteria bacterium J06623_7; assembly: GCA_038524555.1. Taxonomy (GTDB): domain Bacteria; phylum Cyanobacteriota; class Cyanobacteriia; order Cyanobacteriales; family Xenococcaceae; genus Waterburya. Next base: position 7,723 of record JBCBIN010000054.1, read on the forward strand.
CTTCTAGCGGCATCTGACGGCTTAAACAGGCTTCGAGAAACAGAATATCTCCCCCACAGGCAATTCCCGGAGCGATCGCTAAATCTTCAGAACTAGCTGCAAGTCGATCTAGTGCTGCCTCAATTTTGGCTGCTGCTTCTGCTTCCATAGCGGCGGGAAATCTCGGCTGGGGGCGATCGCTACGGTCGAGCATGTGACCAGAAAAGAGTAAAACTTGCTTGGGCTGTCGGGAAGGAGATTGCATCTGATTGGACATGATTAATATAGATTAATTTTCTATTCGTGCAAGAAATATATTAGTGTTCTGTTTTAATCCCCTGACAGAGAGTGCGGTCGCTTTTGGTGAGGTTTTGATTGTAGCGGAGATAATCTTTAATCCAAGCGCAACCGTGGATCGACAAATCCTCAGAATCGACCACATTATGTTCTTCGTTCCACAAGATTACGGTACGATCTTCGCTACCCGAAGCGAGGCTTTGACCATCAGCAGTAAAATCGAGGGTTTCCACTGCGTTACTATGTCCCGTTAAGGTTGTTTGTAACTTAGCCTGCTGACCATTCCAGTGCCAGAATTTAATCGTGCGATCAACACTAGCCGAAGCAATGGTTTGGGAATTGGGGTGGAATTTTACCCCCATAATTGAATCGGTATGATTTTTGAGGGTAGTTAGTAATTTACCTGTTTTAATACTCCAAATTTTGAGGGTATTATCTCCGCTACCAGACGCGATAAAGTGACCGTCAGGGCTGATATCGAGGTCGAAAACAGTGCTTTTATGTCCCGTCAGGGTTTTTATTAGCGTGCCGTCTCGCTGCCAGATTTTGAGGGTATTATCTCCGCTACCAGAAGCAATAAAGTGACCGTCGGGGCTAAATACTACTGCATTTACACCTTCGGTATGACCTTTAAAGGTTTTGATGGGTGTACCGTCTCGTTGCCAAAGTTTGACGGTGCGATCGCTGCTAGCCGAGGCAATTAACTCACCGTCGGGACTAAATGTGACCCCTTTAACCCGATCTGTATGACCCTCAAGAGTCTTAACTAGTTGACCGTCTCGTTGCCAAAGTTTAACCGTGCGATCGCTACTAGCAGAAGCAATTAACTCACCGTCGGGGCTAAATGCGACTCCCTCAACCCGATCTGTATGACCCTTAAGAGTCTTAATTAGCTCATCTTGGGAGTTAGATTCTACTCTCTCAGCATGTTGTCGAGCTGCTAAATTATCAACTGGCTTGCGGTCTGTATGCCAGAGTTTAATGGTGCGATCGGCGCTAGCAGAGGCAACTAGTTTAGCATCGGGACTAAATGCCACGGCGTTAACTAATTTTCCGTGTCCGAAGAGAGTCGTCAGTAAATCATTGTAAGGTTTCCAGAGTCTAACGCTATTATCTTCGCTACCAGAAATGACAGATCTACCGTCGGGGCTAAAATCGACCGTCATCACCTTATCTCGATGACCTTCTAGAGTTAGCAGGAGCGTACCATCTGTCTGCCACAGCCGGACAGTTTTATCCTGGCTACCCGAAACTAACAAACGACCGTTGGGACTAAATGCCACATCTCGCACCGAACCTCGATGACCCTGAAGAATCTCCCGCAGCGCACCATCATCTTGCGACCAGAGTCTAATCGTACCGTCTTCACTCGCCGAGGCAATTAGGCGATCGCTAAAAGTAACGCTTAAAACCCGACTCCGATGACCTTCGAGGGTATAGAGTAAAGTTCCATCTGGCTGCCAGACTTTAATCGTGCCATCATCACTCCCCGCTGCAATTAGCTGATTATCTGGACTAAAAGCAAGAGAATTATATAAACCAGATGAGTTTGTGATTGGCTCAATAGTTCTCTGGAGAGTTGCCTGTTTACCGTCCCAGCGCCAAAGTTCGATTGTGCGATCGCGACTAGCTAAAGCTAAGGTTTGACCATCACCACTAAAGGCTACCTGATTGAAGTCCTTTCGTTCGGTAAAAGATTTGAGTAGACTACCATCTCTGCGCCAGAGTTTAATCGTGCGATCGGCGCTAGCGGTGGCAATTAGTTGACTGTTGGGGCTAAAGATAACTGTATCCACCGAACCCTGATGACCGGCGAGAACCTTGACTGGGGAACCATTGTGCTGCCAGAGGATAACCGTGTTATCGCTACTACCCGAAGCAATGAGTTGACCGTCGGGACTAAAGGCAACTCCTAACACCGCTCCATAGTGTCCCGAAAAACGATTCGCTTCCTTGATGGTATATACTGCCTGTCGCAATGCCTGTTTGACCTTTTTTTTGGTGGGACGATTGGAAATCCAGGCAATTTTTTCTAGCTGTCGCTGCGCCTTGATAGCTTCAACTAGGGCATCTAACTTTTTTTCTGAAGCAAATAATGCCTGACTCGATAGGCTCATTGCCCGTACTTCGGCAATTTTAGATTTACGATATTCAAACAATGCTGCCAATCCTAAAGCGGTGGTAATCACAAATCCAATTGTCGCCATACTGGCAAATAATCTCTGTCGTCGGGCGTATCTATGTTCTTCAGCTAGCCTCGCTTCTGCTTCCTGGGTGCGTTCTTGTTGCAGACGTAATATTTCTGCCTGTCGCTCTTGTTCTGCTGCTGCTGCGATCGCAACTTGTTTGGTACTGCTAGCTATATACTCCTGCTGTAGATTGGTGGCGGTGGGCTGTTTCTCTTCTTTTTGGGTCAACTCTAGCCAGTCTTGCGCGAGAATTAATTCGCTACCTCGTAGGAGTAGAGCATCATCTTTATCTCTCTTGAGCCATTCTCTAGCTCGCTGTGACCATTTAGTATGACTATGGACGTGTTCGCGATCAGTATGAATCGTACGGACTAATTTGGGAAAATTAGCGTTAAAGTCTCGCTCGTGTTGGTTGAAGTCAATCCACTGGGTTTTGGCCAAAACAGGGGGTAATGCTTGAGATGGTACCGCTCGATGGATGACGGGAATAATCCGCTTGTGTAGCTTTTGGGCGTATTCGATCTCGTCATTACAGTAGGGAGAGGCGATCGATTTCGGGGAAATAACAAACACGAAGTTATCGCAGTTTTCAATTCCCTGATAAATCTCCTGCTGAAAATCTGCTCCCGAAGTAATACTTTCTTGGTCAAACCAGGTAAGTTTACCTACTTCTGTGAGAGCATCATTGAGGCGACGAGCAAAATCTGAGTTAGCGCGGGAATAGGAAATAAAGACCTCTAAAGAATCGGCTTTTGGCTGTTTGAGACTTTCGGCAATAAATTTTGTCTGGAGGGGTAAAGGTGGATAGTCTCGACGTTTTTGCGCTAACGTCAGCCAGTCGGCAAAATGCTGAAGATTATAACTCCGCAGTAGAATACTTGGATTGTGGTTTTGTCTCTGCCATTTAAGCGCCTTAACCAGCAGTCGCTTATGGGTTTCATAGTAAAAGGCATCATTTTTTAAGCTTCTAATTAGCCGATCCATACCCGCATCATATTTCGCGATGGACTCAGTTAAATCGATAAACTGTAGTTTGAGTAGCTGAGTGGGGATTAGTTTAAGATCGATCGCCTCTACCAACAGAGGAATAATCCGCTTATTAAGAGCTAAGGCATATTCAAGTTCCTGCTGACAATAGGGCGATCGCAAGGCATTAGCCGAGATTAAATAAACTAAAGTGTCCGCGCCTTCAATTCCTTTATTAATTTCTCCTTGAAAAGCCGTTCCTGTGCGAATATCAGTTTGATTTGTCCAGATCGTCAGTCCTTTTCGCATTAGACTACGACAAATCTTCGCTTTAATCGGTTTATCTTCGGCTGCTGCGGCTAAAAACACCTGGGTCATCAAACCGTTAGCATTTTTAATACTTTCACTGATAAATTCGCAGTGCAAATCCGTCGGTAGACAGGGGGGTTGGCGATCGCCAAATTTGTATTTCAGCCACGTCTCCGCTTTCTTCCTCACTTCACCAATCAGCAGATGGCTAGTTTGCTTTTGATTTTGCGACCAGTCTAGAGCCTTAACTAACAACCGCGTATGCTGCTCTAAATAATCTCTATCTTGTCCGATAGTCTGAGTTAATCCTGCAAAAGAAGTCTCAAAATTATCCAGATTTTCTCGGCAGTAAATCCAGTTGATTTTAGCAATTTCTGGGTGCAAATTTGGGAAGCTAGAATTTAGTCCTCTTGCCTGATATGCCAACCAGTTTTCCTCAGTTAAATCGGGATGTCTCGACTGCCAAACCTCATAACTAATCTCCTCTACATGGAGGATGGGAATAATATGCTTGTTTAGGGCGATCGCCAGGTTAATTTCCTTCAGACAATACGGCGAATTAACCGCATGGGGAGAAATAATAAAGACAAAATTTTGTGCCTGTTCGATACCGCGATCGATCTGTGCCTGAAAATCTACCGCCAGGGGAATATCATCCTTATCAAACCAAACATTTAAACCCGAATCCTGTAGCTGGTGATTGAGCTTGCTGGCAAAATCTTTACTATCCGCACGCCCGTAAGAAATAAAGACATCAAATAAATTACTCATCCCAGCAGCATCCCTAACTAATTACCAGGCAATCGCAATTCTAACTACAGCTTGAATTAATGCACAGCATACAAACAGCAATATCCCATTTCCCTGCTCCGTAACCGCCAATTACCTCACTCTTCAGGCTTCTCTTTCAGAAAGCTTATGCATTTCTCAGTTTAGAAAAAGAGTCCTCTCAGTTTTTTCCTCGATTGTATTAATTGAAATCAAACATAAATTGCAATCAGCTAGGAGAAAATTATGAAACGCTTATTTGTCTCAACTCTTTCTGTTCTCGCCCTAAGCACTATGGCTACTCCTGCTTTTGCTAATAAACCAGTAGCCATCAGTAGCCAAACTCGAATCATTAGGCAAATTACACCTTTTCATTTAGTAACCAATAGCTACCAAGGTAATTTCAAAGCTCAAGGAATACCCTCTAGTAATGCTTTAATCAATGCCTTCTATAACAAGAGAATTGATGCTAAAGACCTAGTCAAAGCGGGAATTGATACTGGTAGATTGACAGAAGCCACCTTAAGCGATCGCGGCTATTTAAATGCAGTAGATTCTTTCTTAGATAACCTTGATTCTGATTAATTAAATTTTTTCAACGTTATGCAGCATATCGCAAAACTTTATCTTCCAGTTTTTATCATTATTTCTACGAACTACATAAATTACCTATTTTCCAAGGAGATCGAGTCAATCGCCTGGCTACCAACAGCCTTACTTATTGAATAGTAGCAATAGGATAATTTTGCCGACAGTAATCATCAACTGGTGTTACCGAGTCAACTTCTAAACTTGCTCCTTTAGCCAAAACAAACTCACTTAAACCCACATGATTGCTCGATTCACCCCAATCATAGGTGTACCCCAATCTCGTCCAGGGTGCGGGCATCTTATCCGGGTTCATCTCTTTAATTCTGCTATTAAAAGAGGCTAATTCTCGGTTGTACCACTCCTTATACTTATCCGAAATACTTAAAAAATCATTGGCAGTCCGAAATTCCAGTTCGGCTTCGCGATCGCTAATCTCTGGATCGGGAGTTGGGCGAAATAAGTCTTTAGCCAAGACCCAAAATTCGACAATTTTACGGGATTCATGTTTACCAGGAGGTAAACCCAAAAGCTGCTCGATCCTGGGAGTAACTTCTTTTCCCGTAGTAACTGCATAGTTAGTACAAAAGTTTTTTAATTCGGGTACTACTGTCACCCACATATCCCTAGTTTGAGGTTCTGTCGAGCCAACTTCATAGCTATATTTCGCCTTGGCAAAAGTCGCTACCTTCAGGCGATCGCCTTGCCATTGAATTAGAGGATTATCTTTAACTATGGCAATTAAATTAGTCGATATTTCTTCAGGAGTTATCTGCTCGACATCTTTTAAGGCACGATAATAAACTTCAGGAACAGCTGAGTTTTTCTCTATTAATTTTCCGGGATTAATAATAATTAAAATCCATAGTAAAATACTAATAG
>JBCBIN010000055.1:0-13637 GCA_038524555.1 Cyanobacteria bacterium J06623_7
CAAAAAAATCGCGATGGGGATGGTTTCGGTTTTGCCTGGAATTGACCCCGCCAGCATCAAAGTTGCCCCAAATTCACCGAGAGCGCGAGCAAAAGTAAGTAAAGTTCCGGCAATTAGCCCTGGTCGAGCAAGAGGAACTATAATTTGCCAAAAAATACGTTTTTCCGTCGTCCCTAGGGTACGGGCACAGGCAATTAAATCTGGATCTATCTGCCTAAATGCGCCCAAGGCGGTTTTATACATCAGGGGAAATGCCACAACCGTAGCGGCAATGACGTTAGCCGACCAAGAAAAAACTAGGCTCACCCCTCCATAAGCCAAAATTTGACCGATAAAGCCATTGCGACCTAACAGCAGCAGGAGTAAAAAACCCACTACGGTTGGTGGTAGCACCAGAGGTGCCGTTAATAACCCTTCGATCGCCCCAGAGAATTTACCACGATAATCTAACATCCAGCGAGCGATCGCCAGACCACAACAAAAAGCGATCGCCGTAGCTACGGTAGCAGTTTTTAAAGAAATCCAGATCGGCGCAAAATCTATCATCAGCGATCGGCGACTACAGGTTTCCTATTCCTCAAAGTTCGCTTTCAATCTCTAATGTATCTACAACCAAATCGCTCAAGATTGCATGACCGGTAGCTGTAGGATGGAGAGTATCAAAAAAGAAAAATTCATTGGGGTTTGCGCCAACCGTCGGCGTAAAGGTCAGGGGATCTAAAAAGGGTTCACTAACGTTAGTCAGCCCAAATTCAGCGGGGTCGTTTACCACATCATCAAACAGAGAATTAGCGTCAATCAGGGTAATATCAATGCCGGTTAATGAATCTGACAACTCGGCGACGCTGGAATCTAGTAAAAGATTATGAGCCTCTGTCCGTTCGGTTAGTTCGGCTGGGGAAACTAGCAGGTTCGGGTTGTTTGCCTCCGGTAGTAAGGCCAGATCCGGTAGATTGACGACCAAGAAATCTCGCGCCCCCAGATCGTAGAGAGAATCTATCTGAGTCTCAATATTGCCAACCGTTTCGGCAACTTCTGTATCGGGGAGAAAATAATCGTTGCTGCCACCCCAGAAAATATAGAGGGCATCGCTATCTGCGGTCTGGTCGGACTGTACTAGGTCGCCTACGAAAAATTCAACCTGCCGGGTGATACCGGGCACAAATTCCCCTAATTCTCCCGTCCCGCTTGCGCCGGTAGTAGCTAAACCATAGGCAAAGTTCACGCTGCGATCGCCGGTAAGACCATCAAAGAAAGGACTAACCTGAAGAATCCCGTCAATAATAGTTATCGGACTGGGAACTCCTCCGGGACTAGTAAGAGATAATTCAGAGGCGGGAGTAATCTCGATGTCTAGCTCGGCGGCAAGATTATCAAGCCAAATCGGGCCATTACTAAAGCGTCCGGCAAAGTAGGGTGGGCTGGGAGGAATGGCGAAAAGCTCCGTACCCGGTGGCGCTAATTCCCGAGCAAAAGTAGTGACGTTAAACAGATTCCCGGTATCGAGCAAACTATCACCAAAAGCATAGATATTGCTATATTCACTAGCATTATCACTAGAGTCTACAGTAAAATCAACTCCAGTCAGGGCACCACTCCCCGCCAAATTAAGCTCGATACTGCTAACGCCCCTAAGATCGAACTCTAATGTCTGAGTGCTGTTGTCCCCAGTGTCGGCAATTGCGACCGTTTCAATGAGGTTAGAATCCTCGTCGTAAAAAGTAAGGGAACTCCCCGGTTCATCAATATCTAATAAGTCCAGCCCTTCTACCGTAACCGTCTCCTCAAACTGAAGCCTAATAACTCCCCCGGCAGCATTATCATCGGGATCTTCTGTGTCGCCGTCCTCAGAAATAATCAACACATGACCCAAATCCGTCGCTGCCAGATCGAAATCCTCTCCCGTAACGTTATCGGTATCAAACAGCATCAGATCGAGTGTCGATAAAGTCGAAAACTCCACGCCAGGAAACTGATTACTGACAATCGTACCTGCCGCTAGATCCTGACCATCAAAATCCAGGCGATCGCTATTGCTCGATAAAGACATAGTTATACTTCTCAAATATACTTCTCAAACTTATGGTTAAATCCTCAAGGCGCAGAAAATTACTACTAAATTTAAATTACTTTAAATTACTGCTGCCCGGGTCGTACCCTAATTATTAAGATAGAGCATCACAATCTTATTTACAGTCGTTTTAATTAATTTAATTAACTTTTATACTCGATAAAATTAGAAGCTACAGAAGATCTAGTTTGAGCGTTGGTACACTAGGCAGAGATAATCAAACTAGCCTTGAGGTACTAAAAATATGGTTGCCACTCCAGATCTAAATGCAGTATCAATTAGCGATCGCTTCCGCATCCAAACCAAACAGCTAGACATGCCTCCTCGTCTTCTATTGGGGCCAGGGCCAGCTAACGTTAACCCGAGAGTCCTAGCCGCTACTAGCGTCAGTCCTGTGGGACATCTAGACCCGACATATCTGACCTTAATGGATGAAATTCGCGATTTGCTACGCTATGCCTGGCAAACAGAAAACGAATTGACTATTGCCGTAGCCGGTACGGGAACAGCAGCGATGGAAGCAACTCTAGCAAATGCGATCGAACCTGGAGATACCGTATTAGTTGGCGTTAAAGGCTATTTTGGCAATCGCCTAGTCGATATGGCGGGACGCTATGGGGCAGAAGTTTGCACTATGTCTAAACCTTGGGGACAGGTATTCTCTCTCGCTGACATTAAGACCAGCCTCGAAACCCACAAGCCGGCAATTCTGGCCTTAGTTCATGCCGAAACTTCCACCGGTGCCCGTCAACCCTTAGAAGGGGTAGCGGATTTATGTCGCCAGCACAACTGTCTATTACTCGTAGACACCGTAACTAGCCTCGGTGGTGTACCTCTATATATAGATGAGTGGGGGATCGATTTAGCCTACAGCTGTAGCCAAAAAGGATTGGGCTGTCCTCCGGGAGCGAGTCCCTTTACCATGAGTCCGCGGGCGGTAGCCAAATTGCAGAACCGTCCCAACCCTGTACCCAATTGGTATTTAGATATGTCCCTTCTGGCAAAATACTGGGGGGAACAAAGGGTGTATCACCATACCGCACCAATTAACACTAACTATGGTTTGCGAGAAGCCCTCCGGATCGTTGCCGAAGAAGGATTAAAAGAACGCTGGGCGAGACACCAACGCAACGCCGAAATGCTGTGGGACGGTTTAGCCGAACTTGGTCTAGAGTGTCATGTTGCCCGAGAATTACGCTTGCCCACCCTAACTACCGTTAAAATCCCCGCTGGCGTAGACGGTAAAGCAATTTCTAAAAAGCTGCTAACAGAATATAACATCGAAATCGCCGGTGGCTTGGGCGAACTGGGAGGGAAAGTCTGGCGTATTGGTTTGATGGGCTATAATTCCCGTCCAGAAAATGTTCTGTTGTTATTAGATGCTCTGAAAAAAGTTTTGCACTCTTAAACATAAGATATTGCACAGCTTCGGCGTCACCTAAATTAGGGCTGAATTAGAGAATTGGGCGTTGGCAATCTAAAGTATCCCACGAGGAAACACTGAGAAAGCGCGGAGTATGAAGCTCTGATGCTCATTCATAGCGATCAGCTATTAACTACTGATCTGGTAATTAATTTGCTCGATCGTTAAAATCTCAAAATCCACTTCTATTCAACAACGGCTTCTGCTCTAACTCCTGTAGGTCAACTCGCCCCTATCTATAAGATTGCTTTCTGTGTAACATGCAGCTCGTGTTGCTTTTCTATTTTCAATCTAAAATTCTAGCTAAATTGTAGTTTTGTCTTCAGAATTTCCGACCGATCTAAATGGCGAATACATCGAGCATACTCATTTGTTAACTAGCGATCGCGCTGGGTGGAAAGATTTGAGCTTGATTTACGAATTAGAACCAGCGGGAGTTATGCCAGAATCCGTTACTCCTAGTCATGCTGTAATTCTTTGTTTGGGAGATTTTCAGGGTAGTTTTTATCTCGATGGACAATGGCATTACGAGCAGTATACTCAAGGTGATGTAGCTCTTGTCGGTGCTGGAGAAATTCTGCCGCGATTTAGAACAGATCGAGAAGTCCCTCTAATCGAATTATTTTTACAACCCGATACGCTACTTCAATCGTTGGGAGAAGTTGCTGACCACAAGGTTAAACTGCGATCGCATTTCCGGATTCAAGATCCCCTAATTCAACAGATAGCGATCGCTTTAAAAACCGAATTGGAAATAGCTCAAGCAGATAGTAAACAATATGCCGATTCTATGGCAGTAGCTTTGGGGGCACATTTAGTTCGTCGCTATGGAGTTAAGCAGTCTGTAGTCAAAGCATATTCGGGCGGCTTGACCCCATCCCAGCTCAGAATAGTTGTGGAATATATTCAAACTCATTTAGATTTAGATCTGAGTCTCAATACCCTGGCCAGCCTAGTTCATCTTAGTTCCCATTACTTTGCCAGTCTGTTTAAACAATCGACTGGATTATCGCCTCACAAGTACATTACCCAATGCCGTCTTGAAAAAGCACAGCAGCTATTACGCCAAGATCTAGCGATCGCTTTTATTTGTCAGTCAGTCGGTTTTAAAAATCAAAGTCATTTTACTAGAGTGTTTCGGCAGCACTTTAACATCACCCCCAAAGCCTATCGAGATTTATTTTAAATTTAACTATCTAAATAATTAAGCGGAAGAAAAGAATAATTTTCAGCAGAATCGGCAAGACGGCTATTGAGTAAATCCTTAAACTAAGCATTAGTTGTATTCAAGGAGATGTTAACTATGGTCATGCAAGCTGTATATTTAGTCCTAGCCATACTTGGTATTACCCTACCCTACTCGCAATTAATTCCCTTCTTCGCCACTCATGGTTTTGATCTAGCGTTGTTTTGGTCGGAACTATTTACCAATCGTATTTCAACTGATTTTGCTTTTGATTTAGTTGTTTCTTCTCTTGTCTTCGGTTTTTTTGTTTTTAAAGAAGGAAAAAGACTGCAAATGAAATTTCTTTGGCTTTATATCGTTTTTAATTGGGTAATTGGCTTATCCTTTGCTTTGCCTCTATTTCTTTTAATGCGATCGCGCAGCATAAACAATTCTGAATTAAACTTGGCAACAGGAGCAAAAACAATATGACGATTGCTACTAAATTTGCTCGGTGGCAGATAGTTAGGTATGCAACTATTTTCATTTCCACCGCGATCGCATTTATCCTGTTGGTTAACGGCATAAATGAGTCTAGTTTTCGGATTGCCATTAGGTTTACTGCTCGTTCTTCCTGCATCTTATTTCTACTGGCGTTTACTGCCTCTTCCTTATATAGACTTGCGCCAACGTCTTTAACAAATTGGATTTTACGAAACCGCCGTTATCTGGGCTTATCCATGGCAGTTTCTCATGCTTTCCACGCAGTTGCGATCGCGGGAGTCGCTATTCTAACCTCAGAAAATATGGTGCGAGATAGTCATTTAGCTACTCTCGGCTATGTGTTTATTATTCTGATGACTATTACTTCTTTTCAGCATCCTGCTGCTATTTTAGGCAGACGCAATTGGCGTATTCTACATACTGCTGGCATGTACTATCTATGGCTATCATTTCTAATTGCTTTCAGCGAAAAACTAACCTCATCATGGTTAATTTATTTACCTTTCACTGCCCTTTTAATCTTAGCGTTTGCCATACGTCTGACTTATTTTAATCCGTTAGTAAAATAACTAGCGCTCGTCGTACATTCTCTAAAAAATCTTCTGCTTGAAGAAAATCATCGAAGCTATAGCCTGTAGTGAAATTTGTTCCTAAAAAATCCCGTCCGGTAATTATTAACCAGACGGGAGAAAATTAAAGTCTAACTAGCGATCGATAATTAAATTATCAATTGTTCATTATTAATTATCCATTGCTTACTTAGCTGCCTGACGTTCTTTGGCTTCGGCAATAACTTCTTCAGCAACGTTCTTGGGACATGGTGCATAGTTACCAAATTCCATGGAGAATTGACCGCGACCAGAAGTCATCGTCCGCAAGTCACCAATGTAGCCAAACATTTCACTCAAAGGTACATCGGCTTTAATGCGAACACCCATCGGCGTAGAGTTTTGGGACTTAATCATGCCACGACGACGGTTCAAGTCACCGATAACATCACCCATATGATCGTCGGGAGTAAACACGTCTACGTTCATAATTGGCTCCAGAATTTGGGGGCCAGCTTTGGGTAAAGACTGACGATAGCCAGACTTAGCGGCAATTTCAAAAGCGATCGCACTGGAATCTACAGGGTGGAAAGAACCATCTTTAAGGGTAACTTTTAAATCCACACAGGGGAAACCGGCTAACACACCTTTTTCAATACTCTGAGCAAAGCCTTTTTCGACTGCAGGCCAAAATTCACGGGGGACGTTACCACCAGTAACTTTAGACTCAAACTCAAAGCCAGTACCGGGTTCGCCAGGCTCAATTGTATAGTCAATCTTACCAAACTGACCAGAACCACCAGACTGCTTCTTATGAGTGTAGCTATCTTCAATTACCTTAGTAATAGACTCGCGATAAGCTACTTGAGGCTTACCAACTTCTACTTCTACACCGTGAGTACGTTTGAGGATATCTACCTTAATGTCTAGGTGTAGCTCACCCATACCTTTAATGATAGTTTCGCCACTGTCGTAGTCAGTTTCGACATAGAAAGAAGGATCTTCCTGCACCATTTTACTTAGTGCAGTACCCATTTTCTCAGAGGCACCCTTGTTCAGTGGCGTTACAGCGATCGAGATTACAGGATCGGGGAACACCATCGGCTCTAGGGTAGCAGGGTTCTTGGGATCGCAAAGAGTGTGACCAGTTTGGATATTTTTTAAACCAACGATCGCAATGATATCTCCTGCTTGAGCGGTATTAATTTCTTCGCGAGAATCGGCATGCATCTCTACCATGCGACCAACACGTTCGGTTTTACCCGTAGCCGTATCTAAGACAGATTCACCCTTATTCAAAGTACCAGAGTAGATCCGCGTAAAGGTTAAGGCACCATAACGGTCATCCATAATTTTGAACGCCAGAGCGCGGAAAGGCCCTTCGGGATCGACAACTGCATATTCGCCAGTTTCGTTACCGTCAAGGTCAACTTCAGGCTGGGGTTTAACTTCGGTGGGGTTGGGTAGATAGTCTACTACCGCATCCAAAACGTTCTGTACGCCTTTATTTTTAAAGGAAGAACCACAGTAAGTTGGGAAGAAAGCTAGTTCGCGAGTACCTTTACGGATACAGGCTTTTATTTCGTCGATGGTAAGTTCCTCTCCTTCGAGGTATTTTTCCATCAGGTCATCGTCCTGCTCGATCGCCGTTTCAATTAGCTGTTCGCGATACTCGGCTACCTTTTCCTTCATGTCTTCAGGGACATCGGTAATTTCGTAGTTTTCCGGTTTACCAGAATCATCCCAGATCCAGGCTTTTTCTGTCAGAAGATCGACGACACCTACAAAATCATTTTCCATGCCAATGGGTAAGACCATTACCAGGGGAGTTGCCGCCAAAATTTCTTTGACCTGCTTACAAACGCTATAAAAATCAGCACCCGTACGGTCTAGCTTGTTAACGTAAATAATCCGAGCTACTTTCGATTCGTTAGCATAACGCCAGTTAGTCTCCGACTGAGGCTCAACCCCACCCGAACCACAGAACACACCCACACCGCCGTCAAGCACTTTCAAAGAACGGTAAACTTCAATGGTGAAATCTACGTGACCAGGAGTATCAATAATATTTAACTGATGATCCTTCCAGAAACAGCTTGTTGCCGCTGACTGGATAGTAATACCACGCTCTTTCTCCTGATCCATGAAGTCAGTAGTTGCTTCTCCATCATGAACCTCACCGATTTTGTGGCTTTTCCCAGTTAGCTTGAGGATTCTTTCAGTGGTCGTTGTTTTACCAGCATCCACGTGAGCGAAGATGCCTATGTTCCGATATCGAGAAAGGTCTTTCATTTGTGTCTATATACTTGTTTATTACAAACCTCACGTTTGCGGACTCTACCCCAGGGGTAATATCCTTTGATTGCTCTGCGGTGAGGTCATGGATTATGTGTCGCTAATCCAATCCACTCAAGGATTAAATTCCGACGTTAGTGTTAAGCGTTATGCTGCCAATCTAATTGCTGATGACAACGATGCTTATTATAAAGCCAATTGTTAACTAATGATAAGATATATTTCTACCGACGGATAGCCTGAGAGCACGACAAATGCTAGTGATTGCCGAATGCTCAAGCTAAAACAGGCCGGAATATATTTTATTTAGTCCCAGCAAATAGCTTCACAAGGTTTGGTTAGAGAGTTAATCAGCCATTAAATAAATGCCATGAGTATGACTTATCGGCTTTGGAAGTGAAAATACTTTTCTGACCCAGGATCTATATCCACTGGGGCACCTTCGAGGTTATCCGATTAATGACTGCGGCGATATATTCATTGTCCCTTACTTCTGGAAAGAGAGGCTGTTACTCAATACTTCGATCAGTATAGCCTGTTGTCTCCTGATTTTTAGCAATTTTCCTGCGATAGAGAAAATAAATATGCCAGCTTGGTAAATATATTTGGTCAATAAAAAAACCGCGTCCGCCAATTATTAGCAAACGCGATCAAAGTCAAAAACTAAAGGTGAGACAATACAGCCTTCAACAATTCAGTCAGTAACTTCTTAGTATGTCTCTACGTGCCAGCGGTGCTCTTTCTTCATCGCTTTACGATACTCATCCCAATTAACATCGTGTTTGGCCGCAGCAGCACTCATCGCTTCGTCAATACCGCCTTCCATGCCTTTGAGACCACAGATGTAGGTGTGAGTTTTAGGATTCTGTACCAGTTCCCAAAGTTCATCTGCGTGTTCGGCAATACGGTGCTGGATGTACATTCTGCCGCCTTCGGAGTTTTGCTGTTCGCGGCTGATAGCGTAGTCCATGCGGAAGTTATCGTGTTCTGCCGCCATTTTCTCTAGCTGCTCTTTGTAGAGAATGTTTTCAGTTTTGGGAATACCGAAGAATAACCAGGCTTTACCAGTAAAGTTGTAGTCGGGGTTTTTGTCTCCTTCGAGGAACATGCGCCAGAGATAAGCACGGAAAGGTGCAATACCAGTTCCCGTAGCAATCATGACGACGTTGGCATCCTCGTCTTCAGGCAAGAGCATCTCTTTACCTACGGGGCCAGTAATCGACACTTCGTCCCCTGGATTTAGACCACAAAGGAAGCTAGAGCAGACACCCTCTACATGTTCGCCCGTTTCGGGATCTTTATATTCCAGTTTACGAACACAAAGAGAAACAGTTTTGTCTTCTAGGTTATCGCCATGACGAGTTGAAGCGATCGAATATAGTCTGAGCTTGTGGGGCTTGCCTTTACTATCTTCTCCAGGAGGAACAATGCCGATACTCTGACCTTCAATGTAGTGTAGATCTCCTTCAGAGAGGTCGAAAGTCATGTGACGACAAGTACCGATACCGCCTTCGTCTACTAGGTCGTAAATCTCAGTACATTTGCCAACGTAAGGGTTTTTAGGGCGATAGATATTGACGGGAACTTTGCTTTTCGGTTTCTTGGATTTAGCTTGAGTCATAGATTTTTTATTATTGGAAGCTTTGCTCTGCTCTGGTGCAGGTTTTGGTGCAGGTTGGCTCTCCTGGGCGGGAACATCGCCACCAACGGGCTTGATACTAATTACCTTGCCGCCTAAGCTGTTAATACGGCGCATTTCTTGATTCATGCGGCTATAGGGAACAGTTATGTGTACCGTCCCGCTACTACGGATTGGCGTTTGAGTATCAACGCTGTTCCGAGATAGACCTTCTACCTCATAAATAAATAAACGGTTTTTGTATTCGGTATTGCTGCTAGAAAATGCGGCACTAGAGTTGTACATTACCTGGAATCTATCCCCCAACTTAAAATTAGACTATTAAACAATTCGTATAACCGATCGCGATAAGTGCGCTTGTCAAGGAACTAAACAACGACCGAGATCGGCAACCTTCAATTATTTGTATTAATAGACTATCACTGGAGGACTAATATTGATTCACCCCGCAGCAAAAACATGGGATGACTACACCGTTGTTTGCTAATTTAACTTCCCAGACCAAAAACTGTCTGTATTTTTGAATTCAATTTCATTTTTTCTTAAACTATGGACATGCTTTAAATTAGACCTATTTTTCCGTCTTTCCCTCTTGTAGAGGGGATTAGGTTCTGGTAAGATTTGTCAATGTTAGTATTAGCGTTTAATAGTCAGGTTAACTAGCTGAAAACCAAGCTCGCTCGCAACAAAGCCGATCACAAAATTGGCAAAAGTTATGTTGGGAGAAATCTAATCGGGATAAATTAAACGTGTTTGGTTTACTTGGTGTTGAGTCTGAAATTAAAACCTTTCTCAGCTACAAGCAAAGCTATGGGCGTTTGTGGGTTTGCTCCCGAGAGATAGCTAATTAATATGAATATGGGTTAAATATTTAGTTTTTGTAGAAGAGGAATTTTATGACCGCCGATTTAGACCGAGTGGTACTTATAGGAGTAGCAGGTGACTCTGGTTGTGGTAAATCAACTTTCTTACGCCGTTTGACCGATCTGTTTGGCGAAGAGTTTATGACAGTTATTTGTCTTGATGACTATCATAGCCTCGATCGCAAGGGGAGAAAAGCAGCAGGTGTTACAGCTTTAAATCCCAAAGCCAACAATTTTGACTTGATGTACGAACAAATCAAGTCCCTCAAAGAAGGAAATGCGATCGATAAGCCAATCTATAATCATGAGACTGGAGAACTCGATCCCCCAGAAAGAATTGAGCCTAACAAAGTAGTTGTAATTGAAGGGCTACACCCTCTATACGATGAAAGAGTGCGGGAACTGGTCGACTTTAGCGTTTATCTAGACATCAGCGACGAAGTTAAGATTCAGTGGAAAATTCAGCGCGACATGGCCGAGCGTGGTCATACTTATGACGATATTCTCGCTTCGATTAAGGCTCGCGAACCCGATTTTAAAGCGTACATCGAAGTGCAAAGAGAGCATGCCGATGTGGTAATCCAAGTATTGCCTACCGAATTGGTACAGGACAAAGAAAGCGACCTCCTCAGAGTTCGTTTGATTCAGAAAGAAGGAGTAGAAAACTTCGATACGGTCTACTTGTTTGACGAAGGTTCGACTATTCACTGGCGACCCTGTGGACGTAAGCTCACTTGTGCCTACCCCGGTATTAAGATGTACTATGGACCCGATAGCTTCTACAACAATGAAGTTTCCATCTTAGAAGTTGATGGAGAATTTGGTGACCTAGAACAAATGATTTACATCGAAAGCCACCTCAGCAACACCAGCACCGATCACTACGGTGAAATGACCGAATTGCTGCTCAAGCATAGAGACTATCCTGGTTCTAAAAATGGAACTGGTTTATTCCAGGTATTAGTCGGCTTAAAAATGCGCGAAACATACGAAAAACTAACTTCCAAGACAGCAGAACCTGCTAAGGTATAGTCCTTTATAGAAATTAAGACATTACCTTAAATTTAATTAATTGGTCGCAGAACTCAAGTTTTCTGCGGCTTTTTTGATGGTGAAACTTAATCACTAAACCAAATTTATTGTCATTACCAAAGTCAAAGAAATTTTAAATAAATATCCCGTGCAGCAACAGCAAGCCGGGGTAGAGGTCTTTTTAGGAGATGTTTATCAAATTGAAAGTAAACCCCTGGTGCTGCAATTTAGCCTCCCGGCGATCTCTACTACCGGGACATTA
Organism: Cyanobacteria bacterium J06623_7; assembly: GCA_038524555.1. Lineage (GTDB taxonomy): Bacteria > Cyanobacteriota > Cyanobacteriia > Cyanobacteriales > Xenococcaceae > Waterburya. The sequence continues at coordinate 11,803 of JBCBIN010000055.1, forward strand.
GATCTCGGTTCTCTCTCCTATACCTATCAGCAAGTCGTCGATGGTAAGATTCAAAAATTTGACGCTACTCTACCTTTAAGCATCAAAGTTATTGAAGAAGGGCAAGCAGCCGCAGTTAAGCTCAATGATAACGTGATTCAACAAGCCAGTCAGTTGAGGATTGCCAAGCAAAAATAAGAGGCAATAGCGATCGCCGATAGCAGCAACTATCAGGAAGCAGCCAAAATATTACGTCAAGCGGTCAAAGATTTGCAATCGAAGGCGTTAAATGAGTACTTTGAAATTGCCGAAGAAATCGAGCAGCTAACTTACTACGCCAAGCGTCTGGATGAAAAGAGATTCGACCTTAACATCCCCAAGGAAATGCGCGATTAGTCTTATCAGGCACGTAAACGCGATCGCGATGACTTAAAGCTGCGGGGAGTTAGCTCGACAGCAGGAGCCTCAAATCATTTAGACATCGTGCGAGAAGTGGGGGAAGGTGTCATTTTACAGTGCGATCGCATTAAAGATAAGTTACGCATCCGGATAGTTTCTGACGGTTATGAGGCACTGAACGTGCAGTTTCCCCGGGTAATTCGCGAAGAAGGGGCGAGTTATTTAGTCGATGATGTGGAACTGTCGGCGAACGGTAGCTTTTATCGGGTAGTGGGTGAAATTCGTCGTCTACTCAAGCCAGGAGAAGAATTGGCAGTTGTGGCACCGCGCCATACTAACTATCAAAAAGCCAAGGTTAAAGGAACGGCGGCAGATTTAGCAACTACCAATACGGTGGGGGATGGCGTACTGGTTCAGTGTCTCAAAGATAAAAGCAAACTACGGGCTAGAGTTGTCTCCGATAGCTATAATCCAGATTGGAACATGCGTTTTCCTCGCAGCATTAGAGAAGAAGGCATGATGTACGTTGTCGATGAAGTTAAAGAAAGCTCTCAGGGTGGTTTTTATCTCGCCTACGGTGAAATCAAAAAGTTAGTGTAGTAGAGAACTTTGCCCTGGCTCTAAGCTCTAAGCTTTCTATCCAAACTAATTGAAGGATACTAAAAAGCGATCGCTTCTTGAACGGCGCTAGCGCGCCATCGTCCCGAAGGGACTTTGAGGCTTTCGCCCCTGTGTCGCTCTAAGAAGGAAACCTTCAAGCCCTAAAGGATACACCTTCGGACGACACGAAGTTAGTGCTTTAGCATAACCGCGCTGCATCGCTTTATCTAAAAATTTAGGTAGGGCGATCGCTCAATCAAAATCTCTATTCTCTATTTTCCAATCAACTATATTCAGTTGGCGCTCAATTTTAGAAAAATCTTTAATGTTAATAGTAACAACAGTCAAATTGTGGAAACAAGCAGTAGCACCAATTAAGATATCGGGAACGCCGATAGGAGTATCTGCTTTTTTTAACTCACTTCTAATTTGACCAGCCAAATCAGCAATTTTGGCATCAATAACTAAATTATTAGTTTTTTGATAGAGTTCTGATAGTTGAAAGGGATACTTCTTAATTAGACTGGGTTTATTTGCTAATCCGTAAGCGATCTCAAATTTAGTAATTGTCGAAATCGCTTGTTCCTGAGGTGGAATATTATGAATGTGTTGAACAACAGCTTTATTCTTTCGCAGATAGTCAGAAACAGTAGTTGTATCCAATAAATATTTCAAAGCTCGATTTCTCTCCAAGCAGAACGATCTAACTCCAAACCGTCAGCTTCTTCTTCGCCAGACCAACTCAAAAAGCGATCTCTCCACTCATATTTTCCTTCGTATTTACAGCGGTTTGCATAACTAATTGGTACAGTAGCAGCAGTGAGCAAACCAGTTACGAAAATGCTCTCGATTAGATA
>JBCBIN010000056.1:0-13568 GCA_038524555.1 Cyanobacteria bacterium J06623_7
TTTGTCCTTTGAGGGTGATTACTAGTTTTACTAATTACTAAGCTCACCGCTTTTCGCCTGTAATGATTGCCAGCCAACAATTTACTCAAACTGAAACATGCAACGTCGCCAATCGAGTTCGTTTGATGCTTTAAGCGCCATCAATTTATTATTTATTGCGGCTTCTATCTCTCTCTGCATGATTTTGATGCTGGTAGATATTCCCGGCGTGGAGCTATTAGAAATCAATCCTAACTGGTTGTTGATTTGGGTTGTTGCCTGGAGTCTGAAAAGAACTGTTTGGCATGGCGCGATCGCCGGCACGGTTATCGGCTGTATCTACGATGGGATTACCTTAAGCAATCCTTCCCATGTTCTGAGCTTTATTATCATCGGCATCCTAACGGCGAGCTTAAAAACCCATAAGTATTTAGGTGAAGACTTTATTTCGGTTGCTTTTGTGGTCTTCTTTATGACTATCTTGGCCGAAGCGGTTTATGTCTGGCAATATAGCCGGGTATATTTTATGAGCATGGAGGCAATGGTTCAGAAATATCGGCAGTTAGTTATCATTTCAGCAATAATTACCAGCCTGTGGAGTCCCGCGCTATATTATCCGATGAATCTATGGCAAAAGCGGATGAGATTATTTCGGAAAAAAATACGCAGTCGTTCTCGTTAACTGACCTATCCTTTACGTTAATCGTAGTATCTTATGGCGAGGGAATTTAGCCGCCGCGATCTCTATTTATGCTGATACAAACTGCGGGGGTCTAAAGCATCTCTTAAGCCGTCACCCAAAAGATTGAACGCCAGCACCGTAAAGATAATTAGCAGGGCAGGCGGAATAATTAGCCAGGGTTGCAGAACCAAAATCGAGGCATTGGTAGCAGAAGAGAGTAAATTACCCCAGCTAGGATCTTTTGCCTGAATACCTAAACCAATAAGGCTCAGTACCGATTCGGCAATGATAAAGCCGGGTACGGCGAGGGTAGCAGAGATAATAATGTAGGTGGCTGTTTGAGGCAGAATATGGCGAATGATAATATAAATTGGGTTAGCTCCCATGGCCTTAGCCGCCCGGACAAACTCTTGTTCCTTAATTGATAATACTTGTCCCCGCACGACTCTCGCCAATCCCGCCCAGCTAATCAGTGAAGTAATTAAAACGACCACCGTAAAAGTTTGGGCACTGCTCAAGCCATCGGGAATTACCGAAGCTAGGGCAATCAGGAGATAAATGCCGGGAATAGTCATGAGAACTTCTGCTAGGCGCATAATAATCGCGTCAACCCAGCCGCCAAAGTAGCCAGCAATCCCCCCGGCCATCATTCCTAGAGGATAGGATACTGCTATTCCTGCCAAGCCGATAAACAGACTAACTCGCCCGCCGAATAAAAGACGACTCAGCAAATCTCGACCCTGTTCGTCTGTACCCAAGAGATTAATTTTTCCTGCTCCAGCAGTGCCAAAAAGATGGCGATCAAGGGGGATTCCCGGCAAGATGGTGACGGGTTCAAAGCTTGGGGGTAGGGGTAAAGCTAACTTGAATAAATTATATGACGTACCTTGAGCCAGAATACTGATAGGGTTTGGACTATCTCGATCAATAATTAACAGGCGATCTCCAGTAGCCAGATCCGTAATGCCTTGAGTCGTGGGATAGACAAAAGGTCGCGTTAGTTTACCACTAGAATCTTGCCAATGAATTGCTGTTGGCGGCAGTAGGGAACCATCATCTTGAGACTGATAGGGAGAATAAGGAGCGATAAAATCGGCAAAAATTACCAGTAAATAAAAAACAATGAGGATAGAAGCGCCAATCCGCGCCAGGGTATTTTGCTTGAGCTTTTGCCACCAGTTCATGAATTAAGTAATTGGTAATGAGGGCGTGTTATCAAACAGGACTGACTTTTGCCTTGTGTAATAGCTTATCTCCTTGTTTGTAGCCTACATAACGCACTTTTACCAGTTCTCCCGGCTGGGCAATCCCCTTCATCAACTGGTGTTCTTGAGGATCGTATGGCAGTTCTTCCCCCACTGTGGCGATCGGTGATACGTTCCATTGCCTCACAAGTTGTTCCACTGGCTCAACTAAAGACAATAGCCGAGTAGCCGGTAGTTGTGGATTTTGTTTGACGGCGGTAGCGGCGGTAGGCCACTGTAGCAACCAGGATTCGATGGTTGAGAGACTGTGCTGCTGAAACTCTAAAGCCAAGCGAGACTGCTGTTGGATCAATTTCTGCTCTAGTCGGGCATATTCCTGTTGGCAGGCGGCTAATGCCGCACTGGAGTCTGGGGTCGCGGTGGTGGTAGGAGATTTTTCTGCTTTCCTGACAAAAATCGCCAATAGCTCGTCAATAGAAACATTTAAGGTGTTCGCAATTTTAGCGATCGCTCTTAATGAAAGATTGAGAATTAAACCCTGCTCGATTCTAATTAACTGCAAGCGCGCCACTTTTGCCTGCTGACTGAGTTCGTTAATATCGGCTATGTTTACCTGCTGCATGAGCTTTTGCAGCCGCTCGCGATCGGTTTGGGGTAATTCTTGCATGATTATATTTTAAGACATTGCTAAGTTAAAAATGTCCGCCAAAAAACAGTTTTAAACTTTGAGATTTTAAGCTAATTAATCAGCCCTACAGAGTAATTAATCTTGGAAGAACTGATAGTATCGAGAGATTTTCGGGAACTCTTAAAAAAAGAAGTGCTTGAAATAATCATAAATCTTTGTCCCAGTTTTTGATTATTCAATTTCCATTTTGTCCCGACCGCTTTGCTATTCGCTGAATTGAAAGTGATTGTCGGTTAACAGCTACAAAAATTAGAGAAATGTCCCTAGTTTATTTCCCATCAACTGAGTTATCTGTTCCCAGATCGCGCTCTTTTAAGACAGCCAAAAATTTACCGTTGCTGTCGCAACTGCAACCGCTATTGAGAGGAAGTTTGTAATGACGACAGCCAAAAATGGAACTAGTTATGCTCGGACTCACATTCAGCACTTTACAGCTAGTAAACAAGTTAAGTTTTTCGACTCTCTCAAAGAATCTCGATTTAGCGGTCAGTTAGTTATCGCCGATCGGCACGACCATACCTGGATTCTTTATCTGTATCTGGGTCGAGTTGTCTATGCCAGTGGGGGAATTCATCCCGTGCGGCGATGGCGCCGACATATTGTGGCCTATTGTCCCGAGCGTTTGGCGAAAACAGATGAGCTACAGCTATCTCTGGCTAATATAGCTCAAGAAGAATCGCGCATTTCTTGGGAATATCAACTATTGTCCCTCTGGATCGACCAAAATAAAATCGGTCGGGAGCAAGCCACAAAAGTTATTAGAGCCACGGTAATTGAAATTTTGTTTGATGTTACTCAGGCGATGGAAGTTAACTGTGAGCTAATTCAAGATAATCTACTAACTACTAGGTTGATTTTGATTGACGCCGAACAGGTAATTAAAGAATCGAGCAAACTATTTGCCGCTTGGCAGGATGCGAAGGTTGCCGATCGCTCTCCCGATTTAGCGCCGACGATTCGCCAACACGAAGCACTTAAAAGCAAAACTTCGCCCCAGGTATATCACAATCTCAGCCAGTTATTAGACGGCAAGCAAACCCTAAGAGATTTGAGTATTCGGATGAAGCGCGATGTTGCCACGGTAACTCGCTCGATTTTGCCCTATATTCAAATGGGCTTGGTACACCTAGTAGCGGTAGAGGATATTACTCCTCCTGTATCTACTCCCGTTGCCCACAAGCTGTTTAAAACCAAAACTCCTCGCCGTCTCACCATTGCCTGTATCGATGATAGTCCGATCATCTGTCAGACCATGGAAAGTATTGTGACGGAAGCAGGGTATAACTTCATTAGCGAAATGGATGGGCTACGGGCGATCGCCGTTTTACTTAGTCGCAAACCAGATTTAATCTTTTTAGATTTGGTGATGCCTAATACTAATGGTTATGAAATTTGTTCCCAACTTCGCAAGCTTTCATTCTTTAAACAAACGCCGATTGTAATTCTCACAGGAAATGACGGCATTGTCGACCGGGTGCGAGCCAAAATGGTCGGCTCCACAGATTTTTTGGGTAAACCAGCTAAACCCCAACAGGTCTTAGACACGATTGAGAAGTACGTCGCTCAAAAACCGAAAAAATAAAGATTCGGACTCGATAGCGGTATGAATTAACTGTCTTAAATAAACTTTTAGATTGCCGATCGCTTTGCTGGTAGTTGGGGGAACTATAAAGTTGTCAACCAGATTTTGACAGTATTCATGCCCAAAATACCACCTATTACAACGTCAAAAATTGCGAGCGATTATATAAATTGAGGTCATACTTGTTATGGGATACACCCTGGTTGTCGATGATTCCGCTACCGAAAGGTCGATTATTACTGGCTGTCTACAGCAAATAGGCATCACGGTTGCTGTCGCTTTAAGCGGAGAAGAAGCATTAGCCAAAATTCAGCAAAATTATCCGGAATTAATTGTGCTTGATATTGTCTTGCCCGGTCGCAGTGGGTTTGAAATCTGCCGCGAGCTTAAGGGTGACGATAGCACAAATAAAATTCCAATTATTCTCTGCTCGACCAAACGAACCGAAATAGATAAATTTTGGGGCATGAAACAGGGCGCAGATGCCTACATTCTCAAGCCCATCGACCAAACAGAGTTGGTGGACAAGGTTAAAGAGCTAACTACCTAAGCAGTTTGTCAGATATCTGAGGTGATTACCATGTCTATGCTTTCACAAGCTGATGCCGCTGGAGTTGCGGGATCTTTCCCAGTGGCGACACAGCATCTTAAATTTAAACTCTATCCCGATACTAGCGCTATGCTACCCATCGAACAAATTACTGAAGTTCTCAAGCTACAGTTACGGCAAATTACTCCCATTCCTCAGATGCCAAGCTGGGTCATGGGAGTTCATAATTGGCGCGGCGATATTCTCTGGATGTTTGATCTAGGAGCGTTTTTGGGCTTAGATTCTTGGTATCAACACCAACACCAACGTTCCCAACATGCTGCCATTATTCTCTCTCCCGAGCGCCGGGGACAGAGCGAAGGGCACAAGCTACACCTGGGTTTGGTCGTAGCGGATATAGAAGACCTCGAACATTGTCAGCCTGGGGCAATTCAAGCTGCGGTAGGTTCTCAAGTTAACTCCCGTCTAGCTAATTTTCTACAGGGATATTGGCTTAAATCTGCCGAAGAAATGATTTTGGCTCTTGATGGGCGGGCGATCGCTGCGGCGATGCCGAAATAAATTACCAATTTAAATTTAGCGCTCCATCCATATAGGCTCAATTTAGACTCGATAAATTGCGAGCCATGCATATTATGAATCAATTTATATCACCTTATTTTTAAGCAAGATCGAACTCATTCTCAGTACCAATCGCTCTATCTATCCTAGCTTTTATGAATAATCTATCTCCAACTTCACCTCGCTCTCAGCAACCGCAAACCGCAGATGTTTTGCCTCGGTCTTTTTTATTGCGTCGTCTCTACGATCTGCCGATCGACCGTAAAACCAGCCTGATTCCCTGGTTTAGCTGTAGTGGTTTATTATTGTTGCTTGGCGTTGGCGGATTAGTGCTTCAGGGCACTCTCAAGCAGCAGCTCTGGTTACAAAGTAAATCGCAGCTAGAGCTTAAAAGTCGGCTAGTTCGCCTGTCACAAACTGAATTAGATGACAAGTCAGCTCTGGCTCAGACGGTAGCGGCGATGACGAAACAGCAGGGATATAGCGCCGTTTATGCACTTCAGGCAGAAGATTTGACTCTGATCTCATCTGCTCTCAAAACCGGCGAAGCTACCCAGGTCGATATCTCTCTACCCCAGACACAAATTCTTGATCGCGCAATTGCTAACCGAGGTGGAATTGCCGAGCAGGTAGTCACTATTTCCGGTCAAAAATATGCTGTAGTCGCCCAGGGCATCAGTGGCGTTGACGGTAAACCTCTCGGAGTAATTGTTCACGGCAGCTCTCTAGGTTCAAGTAACTTCGTTTTGCGCAATAGCTTACTTGCCCAGGGAATTTTATCGCTGATCATCTCAATTTTTATTGTCTATCTAAGTAAAATTTTAAATCGAGCGATCGCCGAACCGATTCAAAGCTTACAAAAGGTCGCCCAAGACTTTTCTGGCGGTGATTTTAGCGTCCGGGCGAGCATTAATTCTCGAGATGAAGTGGGTTTATTGAGCAGTACCTTTAATGTTTTAGCCGATTCGATCGAGCTGAATGAGGCTCGACTCAAACAAGATGCCGAGCGTTCGCAGCTACTACAGGAAATTGCCTACAGCATCTCAGAAGCAGTTTCGGTGGATGAGGTTTGGCAAACAGCAGTTAATAGCAGCCGTAACGTCTTGCAGTGCGATCGCGTTATCTACCATCATTTTCAAACTGCCGAGCAGGGCACGGTGATGGCGGAATCTGTTCAAGAAGGATTCCCCGTAGCTCTCGGTCGTGAAATTAAAGACCCCTGTTTCGCTGAGGGTCCTGCCACCGCTTATCAGCAGGGTAAGGTTAGCGCCATTACCAATATCTATCAGTCAAATTTACAAGAGTGCCATTTAAAAATGCTCGAGCCGTTGGCTGTCGTTGCGACTCTTGTGACCCCCGTAATTACCGCCAATAAGTTGACAGGTTTATTAATTGCCCATCAATGTAGCGAGGCTAGAGCTTGGCAAGCCGATGAAATTAGTTTGCTGACCCAGATTGCCCAGCAGGTAGGGGGTACAGTAGAAAAAATTGAATTGCTCGAGCAGCAACAGCAAGCACAGCAGCAAGAAAGAGCGGCGAAAGAAAACCTCCAGCGTCGAGCTTTAGAGCTGTTGATGGAGGTAGATGCGGTTTCTCAGGGAGATTTAACCGTCCAGGTAAAAGTGCAGGAAGATGAAATCGGCACAATTGGCGATTCTTATAACGCAACGATTGAGAGTCTACGCAAGCTAGTGTCTCAAGTCAAAATGGCGGCTCTCCAAGTGTCCAATACGACGAGCGATAAAGACCGTTCTCTTAAGGAACTTTCCACCGGTGCATCGGCACAAACGGCAGAAATCAATCTGGCTCTAGCCAAAATTCAGGGAATTGTTGACTCCATCCAGGCGGTAGCTCAAAACGCCAAAGCGGCAGAAGCAGCGATGCTCAAGGCGACAGAAACGGTTAAGGCGGGAGACGAAGCAATGAATCAAACCGTAACGGGTTTCCAAGAAATTCGCGACACCGTAGCGGCTACAGCTAAGAAAGTAAAGCGTCTGGGAGAATCATCGCAAAAAATTTCCAAGGTGGTTAACGTGATTGGTAGCTTTGCCGACCAGACTAACCTATTGGCTCTCAATGCCTCCATCGAGGCGGCTCATGCTGGGGAAGAAGGGAGAGGCTTTGCGGTAGTTGCCGATGAAGTCAGGTCTCTGGCCCGTCAGTCAGCGGAGGCAACCGCAGAAATTGAGGCATTGGTGGCGGAAATTCAGGCAGAGACTAATGAAGTAGTAGCAGCTATGGAAGCGGGCACCGAACAGGTAGTCGCCGGGACAAAGCTAGTCGATAAAACTCGTTTTTCCCTGGTGCAAATTGCCGACGTCAGCACCGAGATTGATCGCCTGGTAGCCGAGATTGCTGCTGCCACCGTCGAACAGTCTCAAGATTCTGAAGTTGTCAGCCAAACCATGTTAGAAGTAGCGGCAATTTCCGATAAAACCGCCGCCGAAGCAGGAGAAGTATCAGCCTCGTTCCAAGATTTGTTGACGGTCGCTCAGCAGCTAGAAAGTAGTGTGGCTAAATTCAAAGTCAGCTAGATATCGACAAGAGACGATCTATTCTTCAGGTTCAAACAGATCAAGCTCTGACTAAATTGTTAACACTCAGTCTATCGCTCGTTTGATTAAAATTGCTATGACGAATTCTGCTCATTATTCCGACCCAGAACTGACTCCGGCTGAGACTGCCTCCAACTCGGTTAATTTATCTTGGTGGCAACGCCAGAGTATTCGCTTTAAAACTACAGCGATCGCCATCGCTATTGGGGCTATACCGACTTTATTAGTAGGTACCGTAGCCTATTATTTTGCCGCTGATTCAATCGAGCAACAGACCAGCAGCGCCAGAAAAACCATAGTAGGAGAACTGCAAAACCAAGTTAATGTCTTTATGGGCGATCGCCTAAACGACATTAAGGTAATGGCCAATTTGGATATTTTTACTCATCCTCAATTGAGCCAACAGGCATCCAAGGCAGAAAAAGCAGCGGCTCTAGAACAAATTCAGACTGTCTACGGATTTTATAACAGCATTGCCGTATTTGATCTCCAAGGAAACGTCATTGCTCAGACCAAGGGTAAAGCCTTGGGTAACCACCTCAACCGTGGCTATATCCAAGCCGCTCTCACAGCTGACAGTGCAGTTCTCAGTCAACCGCGAATTTCTACCAGTTCCGGCATTTTTAGTGTTTACAGCGCTGCACCGATCAAAGATAAAGTATCGGGGCAAACTATTGGTTTTGTCCGAGCGAGAATTCCCGTCAAGGCTCTAAATAAGCTGCTGCAAAACTATACTACAGAGAGCGATCGCTATTATCTGCTCGACAACAAGGGTCAGGTATTTCTCAGTTCGGCGGGAGAATATGTGGTCAAAATCAGAAGCGATGGTTCTTCTGCTACCGATAGCTCCTTTAAATACGAAGCAGTTACCGCCGAGAGTATTTTTGCCAACGTTGGCAATTTACTCCGCAGCGACAGTCTAGCTACCGATATTGCTCTCGACAGTAAAACCGACCTGCCGCAATTTTTAGCCTATGCTCCGGCTCAGGCTAAAGCTGGTCTGCCAAAACTTAGTTGGCGCGCTATCTTAGCCACCGAAACTGCGGTCGTATACGCCCCACAGAGAAAGCTGGCATTGGTATTTGCCATCGGTTCGGCGGTGATGGCCATTGGCGTAGGTGCAATTGTTTATGCTCTGGTAAATCGCTGTTTGCGTCCTATTTTAGCTGCTGCCGATGCCGTCAGAGAGATCGGTCGGGGTAATTTTAACCCTCGCTTAAATATTATCGGTACCGATGAAATTGCCCAACTCGGCAGTAATATCGACAGCATGGCAACTCAACTGGCTGATTTCGTTCAGGTGCAAACTATTTTAGCCCGGCAGTCAACGGGAATTAAAAACATTGCTCTAGAACTTGCCAAATGCCGCGATCTCCAGTCTATTTTAACCAAGGCAGTTGAAGGCTGCTACCAAACTTTTAAAGCCGAGCGCATCGTTTACTATCGGTTAGATGAGGAAACCGCCTTGGCAGTAGCGGAATCCGTGGCCTCAGGCCAGACCGCCATTATCAATACCAGTCTAAGTCCACAACTTAATGCTGAATATCAAGCCCAGACTTCTCCCGAAGTGGAGGTAATTGGTAATCTCGACCAGGCTGGAATATCTGTCGCCCAACAGGAATATTGCCAATCTTTGGGCGTCAAGTCCTGCTTAATTGCCCCCGTTATGTTTGAGGAGCGGCTAACCGGTTTGTTGATGGTGCAGCAAATGTTCACGCCCATCCCCTGGCTAGATGAAGAAGTTGAGTTTATCACTCAGGTAGCAACCCAAATCAATTTTGCCCTTACCCGTTTGCAGCTAGCAGAACAGCAAAAACAAGCGGAAATCAAAGAAAAATCGGCCAAAGAAGCAATTCAAATGCGGGCTTATAGTCTATTACAGGAAGTATATGAAGTTTCTGCTGGGGATTTAACCATTCGCGCGCGAGTCACAGAAGATGAAATTGGCACAATTGCCGATTCTTATAACTCGACGATTGAAAGCCTTCGGGATCTGGTCAACCAGACTAAAGCCGCTGCTAATGAAGTACAGCTGAATACTGCTGCTAACGATGCGGCGGTGAGCTCTCTGGCGACAGAAGCTATGGCTCAGGCTGAGGCGATCGCTCAGATGCTAGAGCGAGTTAAGGAGATGGAAAACTCAATTTTGATGGTGGCAGACCGCGCCCATCAAGCCGAGGAATTTGTCCGGCAGGCAACTTCTACCATCGATCAAGAAGACCTGGCGATGAATCATACCGTTGCCGAAATTAAAGCGGTGCAGCATACTGTAACCCAAACGGCGATTAAGGCGGAGAAACTGGGGGAATCTTCCCAAGAAATTTCTCAGGCGGTTAACTTAATTGGTCGTTTTGCTGCTCAAACCCATCTTCTCGCTCTTAAAGCTTCTATTGAGGCCGCGCGAGCCGGAGAACAGGGCAAGGGATTTGCCGTAATTGCCGATGAGGTCAGGTCGTTGGCCACCCAATCTGCCGAAGCAACCGCTGAAATTGAAACTTTAGTTAATAAAATCCAGCTAGAAACTGCGGAGGTAGTTCAGGCCATGAATCAAGGGGCAGTACAGATTGCCTCGGGGAACGAACTCGTGCAGCAGACCCGTTCTAGCCTGACTGAAATCGAGCGGGTTAGTAATGAGGTTAGTCAGTTGGTCAGCTCGATTACCCAGACCACCCAACAGCAATCGGTTACCTCCGCTGAGGTTAGCCAATCTATTATCGATATTGCGGCGATCGCCAAACATAATTCTCAGTCGGCCAACCAAGTATCGACTTCTATCGGCGAGCTAGCGACGGTAGCTTCAAAACTCCAGTCTAGTATTGCGAAGTTTAAAACCTAATTTCTGGCTAACTCAGCTGACTCATAAATCGCCAACCCATCTTAAATCATGTCACTTAACCCGGATATCCGCGACCAAGCATATCAATTTTTTATCGAAGAAGCTCAAGAACTGCTGCAGGTTCTAGAGACTGGCTTGCTCGACCTCCGCCAAGATTGTAGTACTCCCAAGGTGCATGAGTTGATGCGGGCAGCTCACTCGATTAAGGGGGGAGCAGCCAGCGTGGATTTAAGTGCCATCGGTTTGTTGGCTCATCGTCTCGAAGATTTTTTTAAGGCTTTATATAGTGATGACGTTAATTTTGATGCCGAGCTAGAGAGCTTGTTGCTTCAGGGCTATGACTGTCTTTCCCATCCGCTGCTAGAGCAGATTAATGCGGGGAACTTTGACGAAGAGGCGGCTTTACTCAATGCCGAGCCGGTATTTGCCGCTTTGGAAGAACGGCTGGCAGAAGCGTTAAAAAATGCCGATAGCTATATTCCCAGTTCAAATGATTTGGGAGTAGATATTGTTGCCTCAATTTTTGAGGTAGACGTGGTGCAGGAACTCGATCGCCTCCAGGAAGTCGTGCAAAATCCTCAGAATTACCATCTGCCCACAGAGCTAGAGAAAACTCTAGAAATGTTTGCTGGTTTTGCCGAACTGTTTAACTTGAGCGGATTTACTGAAATCGTGCAAACGGCTCAAATAGCTTTGCAGTCTCAGCCTCAGAAGGCCCTGGCCATTATCGAAGCCACCGTAGCCGACTGTACAGAAGCAGCCAAACAGGTTGTAGCCGGCGATCGTGAACGGGGAGGAAGTATTTCTCTAACTTTAAGAGATTTAGCTCGGGCAAATGCTACCGCTAGGGATGATACTCGCCCCCCCGATATTGCTTTAAGTGACTCGAATCCAGCAGATCTAGATCTGGCTGAAATTTGGTCATCGGCACCCATGGCGGAGGCGGAAGAGCTCTTTGCTGCCACAATGCCGGAAGATAATCTCTGGGCTGATTTTGCCGAGGAACCAGAGCCACTAGAGCCATCTACCGTCGAATCACAGCCTGCTGCGGAAGATGACAATGGGCTATTCGAGCTGGTTGATAACGCCACTGAATCAGATAATAGTCTCTGGTCAGAATTTTCGGTGACCGAGTCCCCTGCCGAAGATATTTTTGGTCATTTTGTCGAGGAACCAGAGCCACTAGAACCATCTGCCGTCGAATCCCAACCTGCCGTTGCCGATATTAGTCAGCTATTCGATCTGGTGGAAGATGCTCCGGAAACTGCAGAAGTGCTATCTTTTACCGAAATTCCTGACGACAGTGATAACCTCTGGTCAAATTTACCCGAAACCGAACTACCAGATGATTTTGGCAATACTGCTAAGGAGGAAACCTCTTCAGAACTCGAACCGCAATTAACGGTTCCAGATAATGACAACGAGGATGCACCAACGGCAATAGTTGCTACGGCTGATTCTCTCTCTGCCGTATTTGAGAGCTTGCCGCCAGCCGAACCCAAGTTATTTGCCCCTCCAGCTAAATCTAAGCCTCAAGTTCCAACAGAATCTAGCCAAACTATCGAACGTCATCAGCCCCCAAAAACTAAGCTTTCTGTCCGAGTCGATTTGGAACGCTTAGAACGCTTAAATAATCTAGTGGGAGAATTAACCATTAACCGTAGTAGTTTGGGATTACAAAACGAACAGCTACAGGAAAATGTTGGCGAGCTAGAGCAAAAATTCTGGCGGTTTCGCGAGGTTACCAAACAGCTTCAGTCCATTTCTGATCGGCTCCTGTTAGAAGCCAGAGCACGCTATCCTCTTTTACCCACAGAACCAGCTATTGGGAATGATGACGCCGAATTCGATGCTTTGGAAATGGATAGCTACAGCCAGCTTTATTCTTCTCTTCAGGTCGTGCTCGAAGAAATGGTGCAGCTCGAAGAAAGTGTTGAAGATATAACTATTTTTGCCCAGCAATCAAATCGCACGATTAACGGTCAGCGTCAGATGTTGGGACAGATGCGAGATGAATTGATGTGGGTGAGGATGTTGCCTCTCGAACGTATTTTACAGCGTTTCCCCCGTACTCTGAGAGATTTGTCGCGCAAGTATCACAAATCAGTAGATTTAAAGCTAGAAGGAACTGGAGTCTTAGTGGATCGAGCAGTGTTGGAAAAGCTATCCGACCCGCTGCTACACTTATTACGCAATGGTTTTGACCACGGGATTGAAGCTCCAGAAGTGCGAATCCAAAGAGGTAAACCCGCCACCGGATCGATTGAGATTCGGGCTTATTATCAGGGCAATCAGACGATAATCGAAGTCAAAGATGATGGTCAAGGACTGGATCTAGAGCGTATTACCCAAAAAGGAGTCGAAAGGGGTTTAATTTCTGCCGGAGAAGCTGCTGCCGCAACACCAGAAAGATTATTCGAGCTAATTTTTGAGCCTGGTTTCTCTACCGCTACCAAAGTTAGTGAAATTTCTGGTCGTGGCGTGGGAATGAATATCGTGCGCTCGCAGGTGGAAACTCTCAAGGGTAAGATTAGCGTCACTTCTAGTCCCGGTCTTGGCTCTACTTTTACCCTACGTTTACCAGTCACTCTAACTATTGCCAAGCTGTTGGTCTGTTCTCTCGGTGCCACTGCCTTTGCCATTCCCTCCGATAGTATCGAGGAGATTATTATTCCCGAAGCCGGTCAAATTAAGTTTGCTAACGAACAAAAGTTTCTTTCTTTAAATGATCGGCTGATTCCGGTATATGTACTCCAGGAGACTTTAGGCTATAACTGTCCGATACCTGATACCGATGCCAATAGCAAAGTATTTAAAACCATTTCTCCCCCTGAAGATTGGTTAGCACCCTTGCTGTTACTCAAACGGGGACAGCAGATGCATGCCTTAGAGGTAGTCAGTTTGTTGAGCGAGCAAGAACTGGTAATTAA
>JBCBIN010000057.1:0-13439 GCA_038524555.1 Cyanobacteria bacterium J06623_7
TCTGGGTACAGGTAGGAGATAAAACCGACCACTATCACTGGGTTCCCGCTGAAGAAATCGCTAGTAAAACCGCCCGTCCCAGTTTCTCCATCGATCGCTATCGTCCTGGTTCCGATGCAGCGGCAGGTACGGCTTCGGCTCTGGCTTCGGCAGCGGTTCTCTTCCGTGGCACTGATGATGCTTATGCCGATGAACTGGTCAAAAATGCCGAGGCTCTATATGAGTTTGCCGAAAACTATCGCGGCAAGTATTCCGATTCCGTTCCCCAAGCTAGTCCTTTCTACACGAGCTGGAGTGGTGATAGTGATGAGCTAGCTCTCGGTGGTGCTTGGCTCTACCGGGCTACGGGAGACAGTAAGTATCTAACTAAAGCGGAAAACTATTTCAAAAACGAAGTAGGTGGTTTGGGAGACTGGTCTTATGCCACGGACGACCACTCCTATGCCGCAGCGACGCTATTGGCAAAAGAAAGTAGCGACTCCTTCTTTAAAAATCAAACTAAGGGCTGGCTCGATACCTGGGTCAACGGTGGCGGTAACGTCAAGTATGTCAAAGGGGGATTTGCCCACCGGGCAGACTGGGCTTCTGTACCCCTGAATATGTCCGCCGCCTTTAGTGCGGAATGGTACAACGACCATGTGGAGGGTAATTCTAATTACAGCAGTTTTGCCAACGAACAGGTGGACTATGTGCTGGGAGATAATCCCGACCAGTTTAGTTATGTAGTGGGTTTTGGGGACAATTATGCCAAGCGGACTCATCACCGGGGTTCGGCTGGCGGTGCGAACTTAGATAGCAGCAGTCGTGAGAATGATAATTTACTCTACGGTGCAGTAGTTGGCGGACCGGGTTCGGCAAGTATTGGTTATGCCCACAACGACGTGCGTACTGACTGGGTTACTAACGAGGTTGGTACGAGCTACAATGCTCCATTTGCGGGAGCGGCTATTCAGCAATATGAGAACTTGGGCGGCGACCCCCTCTCAGAATCTGACCTCGACCAGTTGATTGGTATTGATGCCAATGGTGTTGGCTTTTAAATTATTTCGGAACAACTAAACACCCAAACGTAAAACAACATTCAAAAAAAAGCGATCGCCTTTACTTTTCCGGTATAGCGATCGCTTTTCTATTAGCCGTTAACTGTCAAATATTCAATGCCCAGCTAGCAGCTTCCCTAGTAGATTTCTAATTCTTGGGGTAGCTCATCAATGGTTAATGCTTAAATGTTTAATGATTAATGTATCTAGCTTTTACTCAACAGACGACGAGTTTTGTCTTGCTGGCGATCTCCATAGACAGGAGAAAACTCCGCTAATAAGCGGCGGAATTCCTGACCGTCAATTGTTTCTCGTTCGACTAATAAATCGACAATGCGATCGACCGCCAATCTATTTTCACTGATGATACTTCTGGCTTTATTGAGACAGTCAAAGGCAATATTGCGGATCCGAATATCAATCTGTGAGGCAACTTCTTCTGAGTACTCGTTTTTGGAACCCGAATCACCTCCTAAAAAGACCGGCTGATCTTGACCTTCTAGAGCCAACGCCCCCAGGTCGGACATGCCAAATTTAGTTACCATTTGTCGGGCTAAAGATGTGACTACCTGAATATCTTGGCTGGCACCTTGAGTTACCTCATCTACGCCAAAAACCTCCTCTTCTGCGGCTCTCCCCCCTAAAGTAGCGGTAATCTTCGCCAGAATCTTGCTCTTGCTCTCTAAACCAATTTCTTCATCGGGAGTAAACCAGGTTAGCCCCCCCGCCCCACCCCGGGGAATAAGAGTGACTTTCTCCACTGGATCGTGACCTTTAGTCATAGTCGCCACGATCGCATGGCCGACTTCATGATACGCAATCAAGCGTTTGGACTTGCTATCGACGAGGGGTACTCCTTCCATCCCAGCAACAATCCGATCTACGGCATCGTTAACTTCCAGCATCGTCACCGCATTTTTATGTCTTCTCGCAGTCAGAATTGCCGCTTCGTTGAGCAGATTGGCCAGATCTGCACCGCTAAAACCAGGAGTTCGCCGTGCGATCGCCTCTAAGGAAACCTCCGGAGCAATTTTTTTACCCCGGGCATGAACTTCTAAAATACCCAAGCGACCTTGGAGATCGGGATAATCAACAATTACCTGGCGATCGAAACGACCGGGACGCATCAAGGCTTTATCTAAAACGTCGGGACGGTTGGTAGCCGCAATCACAATGATGCCGCTATTGCCCTCAAAACCATCCATTTCAGTTAGTAGCTGGTTGAGAGTTTGCTCTCGCTCATCATTACCACCGCCGATACCCGTGCCTCTTTGGCGACCGACAGCATCAATCTCATCGATAAATACTAAACAGGGAGCATTTTCCTTGGCTTTCTTAAATAGATCGCGCACGCGAGAAGCCCCGACCCCAACAAACATTTCTACAAACTCTGAACCGGAAATGCTAAAAAATGGGACTCCTGCCTCGCCAGAAATGGCCTTCGCCAACAGTGTTTTTCCTGTCCCTGGTGGCCCCACCAACAGCACACCTCGAGGTATTTTTGCCCCCACAGCGGTAAATCGTTCGGGCTCTTTGAGGAAGGTAACAACTTCCTGCAGTTCTTCTTTGGCCTCTTCAATTCCCGCTACATCACCAAACTGAATTCCCGTTTTCGCCTCCATTTGAAATTTAGCCTTAGAACGACCAAAATTCATTGCCTGACCGGAAGCATTAGCAGAGCGACGAAGAATCATAATCAATCCCGACAGCAAAACCATAATCAGCAGCAGGTTGAGCAGTATCCCCACGGTAGTAGAGCGATCTATGGAAGATTTGATGCTGAAATCAATGTTTTGAGCGCGAATTTTGGGAATGAGATCGGGATTGCGCTCGAATAGTAAAACCTCTAGTTCATCACCTTTCTCTGGACTGTCCTTTAAAGTAACGCTGGCTTTATTGGTAGTATCATCAATCTCAACTTTTAATACCTGGTCTGACTCGATTTTTTTGAGGAACTCACTGTAGCTTAGTTCATTTTCATCTCGCTGTTGAGCCGCCGCTGGAGTCGCCAAAAAGCAGGTTTGCAAGACCATCCAGCCGACAGCCAGCCGACCAAGTAGAGCTATCTTCGACTGTGATTGACGGGGATGCCGCCGAACGACAGAAAAATTACCTAGTTTTGCTTGCTGCTTTATTTGACACTTTTCCATAATGTTTATCTATAAGCTCTGCGCCGATCGGCAGGAGGTAATACTAAAGGTTATAAAATTGGGGAAACCACTTCAGCCTAACTAAAAAAAACAGTTTTTGTATAAATTACCTTTGGTTGTGAATACCAGAGATTTAATTACTGCCTGAATAAATTTTCCAGCCATTGAGTAAAATGTGCAAACATTTCTCCTATTTCTAGTTCAGTTCCAATTTTACGCAAGCTTAATTGATGACACGCCATATCTTATCTACCCCGGCGCAGGTCGTAGATAACTTTTTCTGCTAACCAGTCAGGATCTCGATCTGCATGATGTTTTTGCACTCCCATTAAGAGTCGATTTGCCGTCTTCGGATCGTTAATTAAGCGTAACAACTGACGGCGTAGTTTGGGGCTGACGCGATCGATTGGTGCCCGACGGTTTGTTTTAGCGAGCCCAGGGCGAGAATTACGATCTCGACCCGAATAGCTTTGGCGGGATAGGTGCCAACCAGTAAAGCCAAACACAGAAATTAAGACGATGAGAACTAAAATTCTCGTTAGATCTGTCGATTCAGCGTAATTATTAGGATTGCTCGAATCATTGGCATTCGCTAACAGAATTGAACTAGGGGGCTCCCCTCCCTCCCGTCCCCGAGCGATCGCTGGATTGAGTTGATATCCACTGTAAATGGTCAGACAGATAACAACAGATATAAGTTTGAACATCAGTCAAAAATCTTCCTAAATAAGATAGTAAAATAAGAACTTTTTTTAAGCTATTTTTTCGCTCTCAATTAACTACTCTGAATCTAAAAAACATTAATTACTAATTAAAGGATAGTCAAAAAAATAAATATGTAGTTGTTAGACTAGAGGCGATCTAAGCTAGCTTTAATTTTGACATATGCGCTAGGGGATAGCCGTACAAAAACCGCCGATTGATGTTGACTAAATCATATTTTTACATAGCTGGGGGGTTAGATAAATTAACTTTAAAATAAAGCTTAAATAGCCGTTAACTCTATCGTTAGTCGGTTATGAAGGGTGTTAATATTCGTTGCTAACCAGCCGGAAGTATACTCAGCCAGAAAGTTTATTAGTTTATTGTTAACTGCTCTAGGCTAGCCAAAAAGAGCGATTATTTGCGTGTGACTATTTATGTCAGATTACTCTCAGCTCAGTACTATTTTGCGCCGTCTTTTAGGTGCTACAGAAATAGCAGCAGATTCAGCCCTCTACCGCGATGTTACGGCTGTTTGTGACTATCTTGAAAATCCTGTTTATCGGCTAGCAATATTCGCTCCTTTTAATCATGGTAAATCTACCTTGCTCAATGCTTTATTGGGCAGCAAAACCTTACCCATCGATTTAATTCCCACGACGGGAGCGGGCATCATCATCGGTTATGGGGCAGGGTTACGTACGGAAATTACTCTAACCGACGGCAGAAAAATTGCCGAAATGGGTAGTAAAATTCTGGGTCAGTATGCGGTTTTAGATGACGATCGCCAGATGAATCGAAATGTTGCCGCCGTTAAAGTTTTTAGTCCCCATCCCTGGCTTAAAACGGGAGTCGAATTACTCGATCTGCCCGGTACTAACGATCGCGAAGCACAGAACGAGTTGGTTAAAGATTTGCTGCTGGGTGCCGATCTCATTCTTCACGTACTGGATGCCCGCAAACTGATGACTCTTGAAGAAAAAGAGCACCTAACTCACTGGCTACAAAATCGCGGCATTACTAGAGTTGTTTTTGTGGTCAATTTCCTCAATTTACTCACCCCCGCAGAACGACAGCTAGTTCGGGAGCGAGTTCGCTACGTTGCCAGCAGTTTTCGTTCGGATCTACCCCCGGGAATTAGCAATGTTTACTGTGTTGATGCTTTACCCGCCCTCCGAGCCAGATTAAAAGGAGATGCTCCCGCTACCCAAGCCACGGGATTGACCACTCTAGAAGCGGCACTACAGCAAATAGCCAGCCGGCAAAATTCTCAATCTAAGCTGCCGCGAGTCATTAAAATGTCTCAAGTAATACGGAATCGAGCGATCGCCAAACAGCAAGAGCTACAGTCGGCAATCCAATCTCGAGAGACAGAATTAACTCAACAAATTGCCGTTAAGCAAAAAGCCTCCCAGCTAATTCAGCAAGGATTTGAGGGCAGCACGAGCGATTTACGGGGCTGGCTATATCTACCTCAGTTAGAGAGTAATTATCAGGCACAAATAGCGATCGCCTTAGCACGGGGAAGTTTTGATGCTTGGCTATCTCAGTTTCGTCAGGATGTCCTGGTACAGCAGCAGTCAATTAATCGCTGGATCGAGCGAGTTGGCGAGTTTTTTGGCTTAGATTCCCTCCAACTACTGGCGATCAATTTTCCTCCCGCCCCTGTACTAAGACTTACTGACTCCAAGCAACCGCCAAGGGCAACATCAGAATCAAAAGAATTAAATAGCTCTGGCGTTCCTGCCGAGTTAAATAAATTGCTGCAGGGAAAAATCGGTACCGTTGTTCTGGGTGGAGCTAGCTACATTCTCAACCGGGTTGCTCCGAAACAGATTTCTGATGAGACACAATCGCCCACAACTAAAATCTCATCTCAAATCTATGCTGATGCCGCGACTGCCTATCTTAAAGCATTTAGCGATCGCGCTAACGCTCAACTGACTCAATACGAACAGTTAGCCCGGCAATATATTAGCTACACTCCCCAACCATTAACCCAGCAGCGAAAGACGGAAGACTATCAACTACAGCTATTAACTAATCTCCTAGACGAGCTAGAAACCGAATTAAATCGCGGCTGAAATAGAATACTGTTAACTGTTGACTGTTGACTGTTTATTTCCCGGCAACCAAACCACGACGATTATCTGCCAGAGAAGAGCGAATAAACTTTTGCAGATATTTTACATGTAGATTATCTGCTAATTCATCCAGTTGAGCGATCGCCTCATCCATGGGCAAGCCCTGAAGATAGAGAGTGCGAAAAGCTTGTTTTAACTGACGAATCTCTTCTCTTTTCAAGCCCCGTCTTTTTAAACCAACTAAATTTAACGAGCGAACCCGAGCGGGGTTGCCTTCGATCATCATGTAGGGGGGGACATCGCGACTGATGCGGCTCATACCTCCCACCATTGCCATCTTGCCAATCTGTACGAACTGATGGATGCCCAAAACACCGCTAATAATTGCCATCGATTCAATTTTTACGTGACCGGCGATCGCCACACTATTAGCAATAACCACTTCCTGCTCGATAATGCAGTTATGACCGACATGACTGTATGCCATTAAGAGATTATCGTCGCCAATCACGGTAGCCTCTCCCTCGTTGGTAGCGCGATTGATTGTCACATACTCACGAATGCGATTGCGATCGCCAATTATGACTTCGCTATTGGCACCTCGGTATTTTAGGTCTTGGGGTTCTAAACCAATTGCCGCACCCGGAAAAATTTGATTATCGCGACCAATGGTAGTTAAGCCGTCAATTACCGCATGGCTACCAACGACAGTATTGGCACCGATGCTTACTTGGCTACCGATGACGGCATAGGGCTGAATCTCTACCGTAGGGTGGATACGCGCATTTTTATTGATAACAGCAGTTGGATGAATTAAGGCTGTCAAAATCAATTCTCCTAAAGGCTATGGTTGTTCCCCAGGGGGGACAGAATGATTAGTGCGGGCAAGCAATAAATTAATTTGCCGATAGATGGTCGAGACGAATTAACGCTTATTTCCTGCAGGCTAATTTTTTGTTATGCCCGATGATAACTTATCTATTCAGGATGGAAAGGCTAAATTACAATATTTCCGCATCTTCACCTCACGCGCAAGGGACAAATTTACCGTATTTGCTGCTGTTGCTGATTTAGTTTACTGCTCGATTAGAGAAAATAGCATTTCTCCCTTAACCGCTAATTTTCCATCAACCTCTCCCCGTCCCTGCATTTTAGCAATGCGATTTTGCTTGAGGGATAATAACTCTACGGTCATAGTTAGGCGATCGCCGGGAGTAACAGGACGACGAAAACGCACTTTATCAATTCCCGCAAAGGCGAAAAATTTGCCTTGCATTCCCGGTAGCTGTACCAAAATTATGCCTCCTACCTGAGCCATGGCTTCAACCATCAAGACCCCTGGCATCAAAGGAAAATCGGGAATATGTCCGGGAAAAAATGGTTCGTTGAAGGTCACATTTTTAATTCCTACTGCCTTTTCTCCCGGCACGTAGTCAATAATGCGATCGACTAGGGCAAAAGGATAGCGATGGGGCAGTAGCTGATGTATCTCTCGCACATCAAAGGTGGTTTTAACTTGCTGGTTGGCAGTTTCGAGGGCAGAGTCCATGATTTTAATGCTAGTTGTGTTGTCCCGCCGAACGGGATTGATTATTAGTCTGGCGCTAGTGATGGCTAATTAACTAATAATTTCTGCCAGCTTGGTGGCTAACCGAACGTGTAGCTGGTGACTGGCTTTGTAGGCAAGGATGTGAGCTGTCGGTAGTTGCCCCAACAAACTTAAATCCCCCACTAAATCTAATAGTTTATGACGTGCTGGCTCATTCGTAAAACGCAGGGGCGGATTAACCCAGCCTCGATCGCTACAAACGAGAGCATTCTCTAAGTTACCTCCTTTTATTAAACCAGCTTGCCGTAGCTGTTCTATTTGCTCGGCAAATCCAAAGGTGCGAGCGGGGGCGATCTCCGTGGCAAAATCATTATCCAGTGGACACCAACTGTGCCACTGATTCCCAATGGCCTCATAGGGAAAATCAATGCCGTAAGTCAAGCGTGGCTGAGGGGCACTCAAAGCAGCTACAAAGCGATCACCATCCCTAATCCAAATCGGTTCCGGCACTGTAATTACCTCAGAAGCAGACTCCCCTTGCCGAATTTCTATGCCCGCTTGGGCGATCGCCTCACACCAGTTTTGCGCCGAACCATCCAGCAAAGGAACTTCCGGGCCATTAATTTCAATCCGAGCGTCGTCCACATGACAGCCAATCAGAGCCGCTAGTAAGTGTTCTACCGTTCTAACTTTGGTCGTTCCTACCTGTAGTTCTGTCGAAAGAGTGGTTTCACCCACCGTCCCGACTAGAGCGGGAATTACCGGTACATTGGGCAGATCGACTCGTACAAAATAGCGTCCTTCCCCGGCGCGGGCGGGCATGATTTTTACCCTAGTCTCTCGACCCAGATGTAAACCAACTCCCGATAATTCTACGACCGTTTTTATTGTATTGCCCATGGTGTATTGCCCGTAATTTTACAGCGATAAATCACCGTTTATGCCTAACCAAACTCATAATTTGCCTCGATTTCAAACTATGCTAGAACTTCTCCCCAATGCCAAACTGAATCTGGCTGTCCCCATCATCGTTAATGCCGTAGTCGACGCGAATTGGCCCCAGGGGAGATTGAACCCTTACCCCTAAGCCATAGCCATAGCCGCTACCCGGTAAATCTCTAACGACAGAGGGACTTCCCTGTACACTATCGTCCGAACCTAAGGTCGTTCCATAGTCGAAAAAGAGCGCGCCACCAACAATTTTAAAGATGGGAAAACGATATTCTGCTGTCGCTTGGAAAAAGCTGTTGCCGTTACCAACTTCTCCATCGCCAAAACCCCTAATTGAGTTACTCCCTCCCAAAATAAAGGCTTCGTATGGGGGTGCATCACCAATAATGGTTCCTGCTTGCAGGTTAAAGGCTAAGGTTTCACTATCTCCACCGAAGGGAACGATATTAATCGGTAAATATTGACTATAGTTAGCTCGTAGACGATTATAAAAAATGCCTCCTAGGGGTGCCGCTTGTTCTGTTCCCAATCGCAGCAGTGAGCCTTTCGTCGGTTGGAGGGCATTATTACGGCGATCGCGTGTAGCGTTGAACGTTAGGGAAAGTAGGTCATCAGTACCATCATCTCCCGCCGCCAGGTTGAAAGTATCGTCAATACCATCGTCTGGATCGGTATCTTCCGAGCGTGGTGCAATATTGCCATCGCTGTCTTTGACTTCAACTCTTTGATAGCGTACTCCCGTAGAGAGAGTCCATTCTCGACGTTTAAAAGGATCGGCAGGTAGAGGTCGAGCAAAGTTAATGCCGCCCCCAGTCCGCACAATGCGGGGTGAATCACCATCGGTATCATCACCAAAGGGTTGAGTTTCAATGTCGTCATCGCCATTAAAAACGAGAGAAATAGAGCGTCGGCGGAAAGCATTTACGGTGTAAGAAGTACGGCTCTTACTCCCGGCAATCCAGGGGTCGGTAAAGTTGACGTCAAACAACAAACTATCGTCACCGATCTGAATTTCCGTGCCCAAGGTCTGGTTATTCCCGCCAAAGTTTTTCTGTTGATAGCTGGCAGTCCCAAACAAACCACTATCGGAACTAAAGCCCGCTCCCGCCGCGATCGAACCACTGCTACCTTCAACTACATCGATATTGACAACCACCTTACTGGGGTCTTCCCCCGGACTGAAGGAGAAACGAGCATCCTCGAAAATACCCAGACCAAAAATCCTCTGTAGGTCGCGGCTAGCAGTATCCCGATTGAAGACATCTCCCGGAGCTAGCTCTACCTCCCGAGTAACGATAAACTCACGGGTCTTACCCTTTTCTACCGGTTCATCTTCTTCATCAAAATACCGTACCTTGATATCTTCAATAATGCCTTCGGCGACGACTAGAGTAACATTCCCTTCCGGACTTACTTGGGGTGCTCCCACTACTTGGGCTAACTGATAACCATTCTGGCTATACCACTCGTTGACTTTGATAATACCCTGTTGCAGATCGCGCAGATTAAGAATTTTTCCATAGTTACCACTAAAAAATTCATCCACTTTGGCTGCTGGCAAGACGCCGCTCTCATCCCGAGCTAGAGTCTGTACCTCAACATCATTCAAAATGGGGTTTGGTTCAACATCAAAGGTAATTCTGACTCCTAAAGGTGTATCTCCTGGAGTAACTTCGACATTTTGGAAGAAACCAGTGGCGTAGACGGCGTTAACATCTTCCTGTAGCTGAGTCCTAGTAGTAGTTCTGCCCGGCTCCGTACCGACAGTAGCGTAAACTATGTCCTCTAGTTCCTCATCTGCCCCGTTGACTACTACCTCTGCCACCAAAACACGAGGCTCGTTCGCTGATTGAGATTCGCCTTCATCTGTTGATTCTGTTTCGGGGGGAATTTCCAGTTCGCCATTGGCGGGAGTTCCGGCTTCAGCAGGATCGAACTCTGGTAGCTCGATTTCCGGCGCGACTTCGGCATCTTCTCCCGACGGCAGTTGAGGTTCAGATTGTGCTATCCGCAATGGCGCTATTTTGCCCAGTACAGCAGCTCCGTTAGTGACGATGACCTGATTCGATTTAGTCTTGGTAGCTAGTTCAGCTTTGCTCGGAAGCGACGTGCCACAAGTAAGAGCCGTTGCTAGTAATGTAATTAGGGTAGGAGATAGACGCAATTTCTTTAGTTCGATAAACACTTCGACACACCAGATAGAGAACTATGCAGTAGACAGCTTAGGTAATTATTTTGCTTTCGGTTGACTAATTTAACTCACGGCGGACTAAAGTTTAAGCTAACCAGCGTAATTTGTTCTTAATCGAACAGAGAAACAGAATCTGTGATCGACCTATTTCTGACGCTGGAGTTTAATCTTGACCTCGGCTCTGAGTTATAAATAGTAACGATCGCCAAAACAACATGACTATCTTGGTCGAGCTATGTTCCCCATTTCGTAATTTTATGGTGATTATCTAGGTTGAACTATTAAGGTTAAATATTCGATTGAGATATATTGCTCTTAATTACTAAAGCTGGGAAGACTTTAGCTGAGCTAAAACTCGTTGCTGTACTTCTCGGTAGGCAGCAGCTACCTGCCCTAAATCCTTACGAAAACGGTCTTTATCCATGACTCGAGACTGGGGATCGTCTTGCTGGCGATCCCAAAGACGACAGGTGTCGGGACTAATTTCGTCAGCTAAAAGTAGCTTTTGTTGGCGATCTAGCCCAAATTCTAACTTGAAGTCTACCAGCGTAATCTGACACTGGGCGAAAAAACTTTGCAGATTTTGATTGATTTGACGCGCCATATTTTCGATTTCGGTTAACCTTTCAGCATTGACAAGTTCGAGTAAAAATAGGCGATCGCGCGTTAATAAAGGATCGCCTAATTCATCACTTTTGAGATAATATTCCACCAAAGGAGTATCTAAAATTTGTCCTTCGGGTAAACCTGTTTGACGACACAAACTGCCCGCCGCTATATTTCTCACCACAACCTCTACTGGCACGATGGTAACTGCCTTAACCCGCATCTGGTCGGGCTGGGGACAGTCTAGATAGTGGGTAGGAATATCCTTTGACTCTAGCCACTCAAATAGAGCGGCTGTAATCTGGCAGTTCATTTCTCCTTTTCCGGCAATCTGCCCCCGTTTTTGGGCGTTAAATGCAGTGGCGTCATCTTTATAGACGGTTAGCAAAACTTCTGGCTCATCAGTGGCGTAGAGAATTTTTGCTTTTCCCTCATACAGTTTTTCGGCATTTGACATAGTTGTAGGCTGGCTATCCCAGCAGCTAAGACTTCAACGTGGCAACTAAGTTAAGAGAAGGTTAATAAAAATCTAAAAATCTTGTTAGTATTAAAAATATAAAACCCAATTTATACTACCGCCTGTTAGCAGCGTTTTGACGAAACTTATGGCAAAACCGATTTGAGCCGGGCAATTGTGAAAAAATATTAAGCTGAAACCAAAAACAGCATAAAGTTGCTACTAATTGGTCTCCAGACATACCCCGAACTATGAAAACTAATCAAAATAAAAATGATTTTCTTCACCCGCGGCATTCTTATCGTGGCCGAGTTAAGCCAGAAAATTTAGTTTTTAACTCTAATTTGCAGGAATTTGCCCAAAAAATCAGCTATATCTGTAATCTGGAAACTGGCGGCAAATTGCCTCCTGATGAAGCCTATCGGCAAATTAAGTCTTTGTGGAAAGAGCTCAAAAAAAGTAAGAAAGAGTTAGGTATTGGCCGCAATACCCGTCAATAGTGTTCCGCATCCGGGCAACTCAGATAAGCCGGGAAATGCTTACTTAAAATGTTTTAAATCAGAATAGTGACTGCTATAACTAATAAGATTATTAATTATGGCTAACGTATGTCTCGCTCCAAAGCTCTGCAATCCTATATTCTGATTCGTTTGTTGCTGGCTCCATTAATGCTGTTAACGATCGCCACCATCGTCTTTTTGCTGTTACGCGCTACCCCGGGAGATCCAGCCGATGCGATTTTAGGTACTCGTGCTCCCGAAGCGGCAAAGGCGGCACTGCGATCGCAATTAGGTTTGACCGATCCTCTCTGGCAACAGTATTTAGATTATCTCAAAAGCTTATTGAGCTTTAACTTGGGCAGCTCCCTATCTAGTCGCGGTTTGTCCGTCTGGTCGGTGATTAAAGAGTATTTTCCGGCTACAGTAGAACTGTCTTTTTGCAGCATGGTTGTCGCTGTAGCGGTAGGGGTATCGACGGGGATGGTTTCAGCTTCCTCCAGCAATAAAGTTGTTGATGCCGGGGGGCGGCTGTTTGGCATTATCACCTATTCTCTGCCGCTGTTTTGGGTGGGCATGGTGCTACAGCTAATCTTTGCCGTGAATCTAGGCTGGTTTCCCTTGGGTACACGTTTCCCAGTCAGCGCCGTTACACCGCCCAATGTGACCGGGTTATATATCATCGATAGTTTGATTGCTGGCGACCTGGGGATGCTGCTTAATACCCTACATTATTTAGCTTTACCCAGTCTGACTTTAGGCTTACTGCTCAGCGGTATTTTTGAACGAATTGTGCGGGTAAACCTCAAGCAAACTCTTCAAGCGGACTATGTAGAAGCCGCCAGAGCTAGAGGCATTAGTGAAAACAAGATTTTGGTGAATCATGCTCTAAAAAATGCGCTGATTCCCGTAATTACCGTTTTAGGCTTAACCTTTGCCGCTTTGTTAGGTGGCGCGGTACTGACAGAAGTGACTTTTTCTTGGCCTGGATTAGGGAACAGACTATATGAAGCAATATCTTTACGAGATTATCCCACGGTGCAGGGAGTGATGGTGTTTTTCGGTATTATTGTGGTGCTGGCCAGTATCGCGATCGACATTATTAATGCCTATATCGATCCGAGAATTAGATACTGATTGATTACTGATTACTAGTTACTGATTATTTAAGCAGCTTATCCTTAGAGATTAATTACGCTTGGTGTGAATTAA
>JBCBIN010000058.1:0-13332 GCA_038524555.1 Cyanobacteria bacterium J06623_7
TTGACTCCTAAAACCTGGAATGGCATTAAATTAGTCCATATTCCCACTCCTAAAAATAATGCTTTGTGGTCGATAATTTTTGATTACAAATCGACAGTTCATGCCCTCAAACAAGACGGAATAATTTTAGTTTTAGGCTATAACACAGCAATTTTCTCTTTACTCTATCGCCTTAAAGGCCGTGTTGTTTTGACCAATATGGACGGCATGGAATGGTGGCGCGAAAAGTGGAACGGAATCCAAAAAGCTTGGCTATTTATTAATGAAAGATGCGGCATTTGGTTTAGCGATCGCCTAATTGCCGATCATCCACAAATTGCCCGTTACTTCATACAGGGTGGAGTCAAGCCCGAGAAAATTGCCACCATTCCCTACGGTACGGAAGCGTTAAAAACTACTGACGTGAGCCTGCTGGAACAATATAATCTTGCCGCCGACAACTATGCTTTAATCATTGCCCGACCCGAACCGGAAAACTATATTTTAGAGATTGTCAAGGCTTTCTCTCGTCGTCGGCGCGGTCGTAAATTAGTGGTGCTGGGACGTTATCAACCAGAAGTCAACAGCTATCATGCTCGGGTAATGGCAGCAGCCAGTGATGAGGTCGAGTTTCTCGGGGGTGTCTATGACCGAGATGTGGTTAACTCTCTACGCTATTATGCAAGGCTTTATGTTCACGGACATACCGTTGGCGGCACCAATCCTTCTCTTGTAGAAGCCCTCGCTGCCGGTACGCCGGTTTTAGCCCACAATAACCACTTCAACACCTGGGTCGCCGGCACTAAATCTCTTTATTTTGACTCTGAGACTCACTGTGCCGAAATATTTGATCGTATTCTTGAGGATACATTGATGTTACAGCAAATGCGTGGGGCTAGTTTACAACGTTACCACGAAGAATTTTCTGGCGATCGTGATTTAACCGCTTACGAGCTGCTATTGGATTCTTGTCTGCCCCAGCCACAGACGGAAGCAGAACCAGCCGTAACTGTTTCTCCCGTAACTTCCAACTTAAAATCCTAATTTCTTTCTCACCCGCACTATCGAGTAAGCCCATGAATAATTCCATGATTGAAATATTAATAGTTGACGACCAGAGAGTCGTGCGAGAGCAATTAAGTCAGTATTTTACCGACTTGCCTGATATGCGTGTGATTGCGACGGCAGCCAATGGGATCGAGGCTCTGGAAAAAATTAAGACCGTCAAGCCCGATATTGTCTTTATGGATGTAGAAATGCCCGGTGGGATTTCGGGTTTAGAAATGACTAGTGCAATCACCAATTTACACCCAGACATTAAGGTAATTATTCTCACGGGTCGCTACACGGAAGAATACGGACAGCAAGCAGTTCAGGTAGGAGCTGAAGCCTATCTGCCCAAATCAACTTCTGCCGAGCAGCTAATTGCCGCAGTTAGAAGACTCTCTCCTGCTACCCAGCTCGTTCCATCGGTTAAAGCTCCCCCTAGCAACCAAGGGGTAACCGCCAGCATTGTCAGCTATTTTCGACCAGAGGAAGTGGTTACTTCCAGTTCTAAGACGTCAGAGGAACTAGTTGCGGAAGAAGTGACTCCTCTTTACTTAGATCGTCAGGTTAATATGGAGGTAGAGCCAGAGGACAAGGACAAGCACGATCTCGGCCGCTTTCTCACTCTAGGAGTGCTGTTTAATAGCTTAGTTTGGCTATTGGCTGTGGGGTACTTAAAGCTAACCCCTCCTAGCTACACCAGTCAGTGGGGAGTCAAAATTTTGGAGATTGATTCTGGCGTAGAGGTAGTCTTACCCGACGGTGGGAAAGCGACTCCGGCAGCGGGGGGTTGGACGCCACCTTCTGGTCAAGACCCGCGCAATGACTATGTATATGTTGCTACTAGCCCAGATTTATTGGCATCAGCGGCAGAGCTAGCCAATCTCAGCGTCGAAGAATATCAGCCGCCCCAAATTGAGGTAGATGAGGAAAACGGCATTATTGCCTTTGAGATTGAGGGAAGCACCCCAGAAGAAGCCCGGAACAAAGCTTTAGGCTTCCATCAAACCATGAAGCAGCAGATTGAGGAACTGCGCCAGGCAGAGCTAGCTCGTCAAGAAGAGGAAACTCAGATAACCCTCGCCCAGTCTAAAGAAAAATTAGTTGCTGCCCAAGCAAAGCTCTCGGAGTATCGAGCTAAATCTGGTATTAGCACCGACGAGCAGATCGAAAACCTCACGGACAATATTGAAAACCTCCGGCGACAAAAAGCAGAGCTAGCCGCACAGCAGGAAGGAGCCGAGAATCGTTATGCTCAGCTATCCCAAGATATTGGCAGTTTGGGCGATCGCGGTACGGAAGATGCCTACAGACTAATAGGAGACAGCGTTTATCAACAGTATCGGACTCGCTATGCTCAGGCTCAGAGTTCTCTCACCGATCTGGCAGACCGCTTTACTCCCAGTCATCCAGTAGTTAAAAATAAGCAATCAGAATTAGCCAGTATTGGCCGCGCTATGCAGCAGCGAGGCAGTCAGGTGGTGGGTAGACCCTTAAGCCTCAAAGCCTTAACTCGGCTCGATTCTCTGACTCTCGATCCCCAAAATGTCTTAGCTAGGGAAGGATTACGACAGGATTTAACTAATAATCGTGCTGAATGGCAGCGTTTAAAGGCACAAAACCGAGAGCTATCGGTCCAGATCGAAACTCTGGAGGCTCGTCTACGTAATATGTCCCAGGAGCAGTTCCAGGTAGATAGTCTCAAGCGGGATTTACAGGTGGCAGAAACCGTATTTGCTGCTACTCTGGCTAAATTAGATTTGGGTCAAGAAAATATTTATTCTATCTATCCTCCCCTACAGCTAGTAACTCAGCCCAACCTGCCCGAAAAACCCTCTAATCCCAAACCTGGAGCCGTTCTGATGGGTGGACTAGCGGGGTCTTTCCTCGTCACCACCGGTCTTGGTCTAGTTTGGTTCGATCGCCAGAAGTTTGGTTTTGACGGCGCGATCGCCAATTCTTCCCTATCATCCTCTCCCGTCTAATCGATCATGACAAACAAAGTAGTTGGCAAGGTTAAAGATCGTCTCTTGGAGCAAATAGTTAGTAGCTTTGGTCTGAGAGTTACCTACATGGGCTGTACTTTCTTAACTAGCCTAATTTTGGCTCGCTGGCTGGGAGCAACGGAATTTGGAATTTATACCTATACTGTTTCCTGGTCTTATTTGCTGGGGGTGTTTAGCACTGTCGGGCTGGATAATCTGTTGGTTCGAGAGGTGGCAGTCTATCAAAACCAGTCTAATTGGGGTTCATTGCGGGGTATTTTAACCTGGGCCAATACTGTCTCTTTGAGTTTTTCTCTGGGAATGGCAATTGTCGCGCTCACGATCGCCTCGGCTGTGGGGATGACAGAAGATACCGCTCTATTTAACGCTTTTTGTCTGGCGATGGGTGCTCTACCTTTTATTGCCCTGAGAAACCTAAGACGCGGTGCCATGCGTGGTCTACAGCGGGTAACCTTAGGGTTAATTCCCGAGATGTTAATTGCGCCGGTGGCTATTCTAGTCGCGGTTTCATTTACTTTTGCCCTTGCCAGTCAGCCAGTGAGTGCTACTTGGTGTGTCGGGATCTATACTCTGGTCACGGCTGCTACCTTAATCATCAGCATAGCTGTGTTAAAAAAAGCCCTTCCTCCTGGAGTAGCTTTACTCGCACCGGTATATCGCAGTAGACAGTGGCTGGCTAGCGCCCTCCCTTTTATGTTGATTGAGGGAATCTACATTATTAACGCCCGAGTCGATATTTTGATGCTGGGTAGTTTGCAGAGTCTGGCCGACGCCGGAATTTACGTTCCGGTAAATCGTGGAGCCCAGCTAATTAACTTTGTCCTGATGGCGGTAAGTAGCGCTCTCGCCCCTAAGATTGCCAGTCTTTACGCCGCCGGCAAACTAGCTCAACTAGAGGCAACTGTCGTCAAAACCGCTAAGTTAGCACTGTTGCCAACTCTCTTACTGGCTACTAGTTTAATGGTGGTTAGCTCACAATATTTAGGCTTGTTTGGGGCTGAATTTGTTGCCGGTCAAACGGCATTAATTATTCTCTGTCTCGGTCAACTATTTTTCACTATTACTGGATTAGGAGGGCTATTATTGAACATGACGGGTAATGAAAAATATACGGCAATTACCGGTGGTGGGAGCGCGATTTTAAATACTTTACTTAATTATTTATTCATCTCTAACTGGGGAGTCGAGGGGGCAGCGATCGCTACTTCTGTCAGTCTTTTATTAATGAATATTTGTAATATTTTGCTCGTCAAACGCAAATTAAACCTCAAGAGTACGGCGATCGGTATTTAAACCTCAAGCTGCGGTAAAGAGTAATGCGAAAACTAGTGATGACGTAATTTTGATAACTAAATAACTTTTAGTTCAAAGCTATTTGTCACAGTATCAAGAGTAAATAAAATGCTTGATTTTACTGAGTAAGTAACAAAAGCATATATTTTTAAAACTAATATTCAAAAATCAGCTTTAATCTAAATCTTAAGACCAACAATTAACTTTTAAAACCTAAAAATGATTAACTTTACGAACATTGAAAATAATATTCAAAAGTTGGCCCATGAATTTCAATCTGCCAGCCCTTTTCCCCATGTAATTATCGATAATTTTGCTGAAGAACATCAGCTACATAAAATACTAGATACTTTTCCCGTTCCCGGGGCAGATAATCTGAACAAAAGCAGAGACTATATTTTTGCCAAAAATAAATATGAAAAAGCAAATTTTAAAGAAGTCTCTCCCGAATGTCGTGCAATCTATGACGATTTTATTTCCGAGCGCTTTCAAACCATTATTCGTCAGGTTACCAACCAGAATGTCTTTGTCGATCCCGAATTTCACGGCGGTGGCATTCACCAGGGGGGAGAAGGTAGCTTTCTGGATATGCACGTAGACTTTAATTACCATCCCCTCCAGACGAACTGGTTTCGCAACCTCAATATTCTGCTTTATTTAAACCCAGGCTGGCAGGATGAATATGGCGGACAGCTCAAGCTCAAGCACACGGAAACTGGAAAATATACCGAAATCGAACCTCTATTCAATCGCTGCGTGATTATGTTTACCCGAGACTATACTCTCCACGGTTACGATCCCATTTCTTTTCCTTCCGGTAAATTTAGGCGATCGATCGCGACCTATGCCTATAACATCGATGCCAACCCTCAGAATCAACGCAGTACCCTCTGGATTCCCGAAACGACCTCTCCCCTCAAAAAGATAATCGGTCAGTATTGGCCAGAAATAGTCAAGGTTAAAAGTGCCGTCTTTGGTAGCGGTACCGCCAAAAACAAATAACATGGCTTCTTACTGAAGGTAAGCGGCAGCAAAAACTAATTGTAGCTGGGGGTGGAGCGTTCTAATTGCTTCTCGGGCGAGCGACAGCAACTGTTTGCTGTTTTTTGTTGACAATTATTATCAGTTATTGTTTATAATTTACTTATTGATTTAATTTTTCAATAAGTTGTAAAAGTTTGTAGTTTAATCTTCCCTGAACTTAGCATGAGCGATCGCAATACCGAGCCAGTTAATCCATCTCTACACCAGCAACCCAAAGAAGCCATTGCCGTTAAGTGGGCCTATCGTTGGGACGTATTCAGACGACTACAGGCTTTAGAAATTGAATGCCAATGCTCGACTAATGAACCCTTGCTAGTTAATTTAGATACGCCCACAACCCTAGTGCAGATTTGGAGTGTGGTGAGACAGTCAACGGCTCAAAGACATGAACTAATAGATTGGTTGAATGATTGCTGGCAGGTAAGATACGATCGGTACCTCTAGTAGTATTTCTATCAATAATGACCAAATCCAGCAAGATAGTTACAGGCTTCCACCTCAGCGGCAAGCTAAGTAAAATTGCCTATAAAAAGAAGAAAATTCAATATATCAAGCTGGAAACGTCGGAAACTGCATACTGGATTAAAATTCCTAAAAAGCTGAGAGAAAAAATAGCCAGTTTATCTCCTGGTTATCAGCTAGAGGTGGAGGGGATAGCCAAACAGCAACTTAAAACCGGTAAGACTAGACATAAAGCCCAGAAGGTGATGATAGTCGCGCCCAATTTGCCCGATTATTCTATTACTGCCAAAACAGCAACCCGCTCATTGTTACCGATACTTGATCGCGAAATAAAATCGAAAGCAAAGGTTTTAATCTGTCAAAAATCTAACTGCTGGAAAAAAGGCGGCAAAAAAGTTTGTGACGAAATCGAATCCGTTCTTGATGGTTTGGGCTTGACGAGAGAAATTCCGATTAAAAAGACCGGTTGCCTCAAACAGTGTAAGAAAGCTCCAGCACTGGTAATGCTGCCGGATAAGGCTCGCTACAGCAAAGTCAAACCCAAGCAGGTAGCGAAGATAGTAGAGAAGCACCTGATTAACTGATGTTGCGTGCTAATTGACCGATGAAGATTGGGGAAGGGGTAGAGGGTAAAGGTAAAAAGGCTATTGCCTTACTTTTATAGTGACTGGAAAATATAATCTTCTCCTTATTTTGTGTCAGCTTAGTGAGTAATTAATAACTAATGCTGGCAGCGGAGCTGGATTGTTGAATAAAGTCGGTAAAAGCCCAGACTGCATGGGAGAGGTCGGTATCTTTGGGAGTAGCAGCAACCACAATACGCTGTAAAGGATCGGGTAACTGGCAGAGAGTAACCCCCTCCGGTACATGAAATACCGATAGTCGGGGTAAGATAGCGGCACCAGATCCCGTTGCGACTAAGCTGACGATAGTATCACTTTCACGAACCTGTTCGGATGGCTGAAATTGATATCCTGCCGTCTGGAAATAGCCTTTGATTTGTTTAAAACAGCTATTGCGGTCTGGATAAGAAATAATGGGAATAGCGAGTAGCTGCTGCCAACTAATCTTGGCAGAGTCTGAAGTTAACTTGAGCTTGGGCGGCAACAACACCACATAATCATCTCGCCGCACCTCAATTGTCAGTAAATCTTTAGTAGTAGGCAAAATAGTAAACCCCAAATCCGCCTTGCCCTCGTACACCATCTGTTCTACCTGTGGGCAATCTTTCTCTTCCACAATTTTGACCTCAATTTGAGGATGCTTTAATTGAAACTCAGCCCGAATCTTGGGTAATAGCTGGGCGGCGGCACCACGGAAAGCCGAAATTCTAATTTTGCCACTGCCCAAACTCTTGCAGCGATTAGCTTCTTGCCGAATATGTTCGATTGACTGTAAAACGCGATCGCAGTGTACTAAGACTTTCTCTCCGGCGGGGGTAAGCTGTACCCCTTTTTTGCTGCGGAATAATAGCTGTACGCCTAGATCTGCTTCTAAAGTGGCGATCGCATGACTGACGGTAGGCTGGGTTAGATCTAGCTCTACTGCTGCTTGACTGAACTTTCCACACCTAGCTACGGCGACAAACGACCTAATTTGAGAAAGTTTCATAAACCAGTTTCAGCAACGTGGATCACTTCAATGATATATCGATTTGATTTATCAATCGACCAAACGATTCAGCTTTTTGTACACTTCATCATCATTACGTTTGCCGACTAAAATTACTTCTACTAAATCTTCTTCTGCTTTAAAGCGATATACAATACGGTATTCGCCGCTATCTACTCGATAAAGGCCAGAGTAACCCTTCAATTTTTTACTATCGTTAGGCAAGGGATCGATATTTAAAGCTAAAACTTTCTTGGCAATTTGAGCCGCAACTTTAGGCTGTAATCCTTTCAGAAAATCTAAAACAGTTTTTAAACCATCAAGCTTGGGCATTGGCGATCGCTTCTAGTGCTGAGGTAAATTCTTTGCTGCCTACCATAGAAGATCGTTTTAAAGCAGCCTCCGCCGCTTGAGCATGATGTAAATCTTCCAATTCTTCTAACCGCGCAATTAAATTCTGATATGTGTCTGCTGCTAAAATTACGTGACTTGGGCGCTTTTGTTTGGTAATTAAGATCGGCTCTACCGAAGCTTTGTCAAATACTTCTCCGTGTTGGTTACGGGTTTGGGTTAAAGTGTAACTTTTCATTTTGTGACTAACTTGACTATTTTGTACATTTTAGCAAAATTGCCTATTTATCTATGTAGAATAAATCGCTTGTTAATTAGCCTGACGCAGAGATTCGATCGCCGCGATCACTGTTTGACCGACAGTTTCTATTTCTTCTGGAGTATTAAATCGACCAATGCCAAAACGCAGGGAGGCATGAGCTAGCTTTTCGTCTCGCCCCAAGGCGGTTAAGACATGAGACGGGGCCGTAGATGCGGAGGAACAGGCAGAACCAGAAGAGACGGCTACGGTTGACTGGAGTGCCAACAACAAAGCCGAGCCATTTACGCCATCGATACTGAGATTGAGATTATTGGATAAGCTGCGATCAAAGTCGCCATTGAGGTAGATACCATCCAATGGTTCAAATATCGACCAGAGCTTTTGCTTGAGAGTCTTTAAGCGCTGAGCTTCCTCTGCCATGGACTCCATACCGAGTTCTAAAGCCCGAGCAAAACCGACAATTTGGGGGGTATAGAGGGTACCCGATCGCCGACCTCTTTCCTGTCCTCCCCCCTGAATTTGGGCGGCTAATTGTACTCTAGGATTGCGGCGACGTACGTATAATGCACCGATACCCTTCGGACCATAAATTTTATGGGCGGTGAGAGACATCAGATCGATTTTCATTGCCTCTACGTCTAAAGGTATTTTGGCGATCGCCTGGGCGGCATCGGTATGGAAGAGTACTTCGCGATCATGACAAAGGGCACCAATTTTTGTCAGAGGTTGCAATACTCCTATTTCGTTATTAGCTGCCATTACTGAAACCAAAATCGTGTCTTGCCGCATAGCTGCGGCTAGCTTGTCTAAAGCTAAAATACCGTTTGCCTCTACAGGAAGGTAGGTAACTTCAAATCCCAATGTTTCTAGATAAGCGCAGGGATCGAGTACAGCCCGATGTTCGGTAGCGACAGTAACTATATGTCTACCTCGATTAAAATAAGCCTCGGCTACACCTTTAATTGCTAAGTTATTTGCCTCCGTTGCACCGCTGGTAAAGACAATTTCTTCTGGGGTGGCGTTAATAATTTTAGCGATCGCTTCTCGGGCATTTTTGACCGCAGCACTGGCTTCCCAACCGTAAACGTGAGTATTAGTTGAGGGATTACCAAAGCTTTCAGTGAAATAGGGCAGCATCGCTTCTAACACCCGCTTATCTAAGGGAGTAGTGGCATGAGCATCTAGATAAATTGGACGTTGGGGCATATGAACTCTGAAAGTAGATATTTAATTTAGAATAGTTGGCTGGTCAAGAGATTAGTTTGGGCAAGATAAATCAGTTAGCAGTCAACAGTCAACAGTCAACAGTCAACAGTTAACAGTAATCGGTAATCACATATGCTTTGTTATAAATTCCGGCTCAGAAATCATCTTTGTTCTTTAGTCTGGACATTGTTTTTATTGATTACCGTAACAAGAGAAACCAGGCTAATTAATGGTGTTACCTGTGCATTACTGTTTGGTGCTCCTACCATCGTTGCGGGAATTAATCTACGCGAAAAAGCCGAACGAGATCGCCGCAGACAACTGATTAAAATAATTACAGAAAAGCAAATGCTCACTGTAAGTCAAGCCGCAAATGTCTTGGATATTCCGGCTGCTGAAGCTCAAACTTTATTAAGTAAACTCTATCGAGAAGCCCGGATCGATCTTGGCAACCGCAGTGATGACATGGCTGTTGTTTATCTTCCCCCAAAATAATGATGAAATGTGCGATCGCTTTAGGCAGTAATCAGGGAGATTCTCTGAGTATCTTAGAACGTTCTCTCAATGTTTTAAATGATATCCCGGGAATTGAGCTACAAAAGACCTCTAGCTGGTATCAAACTAAGCCAGTAGGTACTCCTGAGGCACAAGCAGACTATCTTA
The DNA here is from genome assembly GCA_038524555.1 of Cyanobacteria bacterium J06623_7. Classification (GTDB taxonomy): domain Bacteria; phylum Cyanobacteriota; class Cyanobacteriia; order Cyanobacteriales; family Xenococcaceae; genus Waterburya. Next base: position 9,925 of record JBCBIN010000058.1, read on the forward strand.
ACGGCTGTGCTTTATTGTCAGTCGCCCAAACTCCTGAGGAGCTATTAACTATCCTCCAGGCGACGGAGATTCAATTTGGTCGTACCAGCAAAGGAGATTTACAGCCTCGTACCCTAGATCTAGATTTGCTGTTCTATGGCGATTTGGTTTTGAATACGCCTAATCTAACCTTACCCCATCCCAGAATGACGGACAGAGCCTTTGTTTTAGTCCCGCTGGCAGAGATTGCCGGAGATTGGATTGAACCAGTATCGAAAATGAAAATTGCTAAATTATTAAAGAACGTCGATACCTCTGGAGTAAAGCCCTTGGTAACTATCTAACAGAAAGTTAGACAATTTTGCCGCTAGTCAAATCGATTCTCCCGGCATCGATTAAAGCACGATCGCGTATCCGACAAGAATCACATAAACCGCAGGGAGTTTCTCCCCCCTGATAGCAAGACCAAGTATCGGCAATGGGAACGTTTAACTCTAGCGCCCGACGTACGATATCTACCTTAGAATCTTTGACTAAAGGCGCAATTAGTTGTGGTGCATGCCCTTCTATACCTGCTTTAGAAGAAAGATTGGCAAGCTGTTGGTACGCGGCTAAATATTCGGGGCGGCAGTCGGGATAGCCGGAATAGTCTACGGCATTAATACCCAGATAGATTGCTTCGGCTTGTTTGGCTTCAGCTAGAGACAGAGCGATCGCCGTGAATACAGTGTTGCGTCCGGGTACATAGGTAGAGGGAATGACATCAGCTTCTACTCCGTCTTGAGGAATCGTCATGGTTTCATCCGTGAGAGAAGAGCCCCCCCACTGAGATAAATCGATTTCACTGATATAGTGTTCCTCAATGCCCAAGGCTTTAGCTACTTTGACTGCTGCTGCTAATTCTTTTTCATGTCGCTGACCATAGCGAAAAGAGAGAGCAATTAACCGATATCCGGCATCAATAGCGATCGCGGCTGCCGTAGCGGAGTCTAATCCCCCCGAAAGTAAGACTACTGCTTGTTTCATTACGGTGTTGGACATGAGGTAGCTTCGTTTTAATCTACTAGATTTAAGCTCTAAGCTTTTGACTCTAGGCTCTAAGCTTGATAAAAGTAATTTTTTCTAAAATTCACCACACATTACTTATTACTTTTTCATCGGCAAGCCAATTTAGACATAGTTCGGGAATTGCAAACCGCTAAGATATATACAGCCCATTGACGAAACAGAAATAAAGCATGCAAGGAGATACTATTGTAGCGATCGCTACTGCCATTGCCCCAGAACAAGGGAGTGTGGGCATCGTGCGTCTTTCTGGTGTTAAATCTCTGGCGATCGCTAAAAATTTGTTTTTTGCCCCAGGCAAGCAGGAATGGTCTTCTCACCGCATTATTTATGGCTATATTCGCGACCCAGAAACAGGGAAAACAGTAGACGAAGCATTGCTCTTATTGATGTTGCAACCCCGATCTTTTACTCGCGAGGACGTAGCAGAATTTCACTGCCATGGTGGCATTATGGCAGTACAGTCAGTGCTGCAACTCTGTATAGCTCAAGGAGCAAGATTGGCTCAACCGGGAGAGTTTAGCCTGAGAGCTTTTTTAAACGGTAGAATCGATTTGACCCAGGCAGAAAGTATTGCCGAATTAGTCTCGGCGCAGTCTCACAAGGCTTCGGAGATCGCCCTAGCAGGTTTACAGGGTAAGCTAGGTAACCCGATCCAGGATTTACGTCGAGTCTGTCTCGATATTTTGGCGGAGGTAGAGGCGCGGATTGATTTTGCTGATGATTTGCCGCCTTTAAATGAAGCTGAAATTGAACGGCAGCTTGAGAATGTTTTAGCGCAAGTAAATCATATTTTAGCCACGGCGGAACAAGGTGAATTATTGCGTAACGGCCTAAAAGTAGCCATTGTTGGCTGTCCTAATGTGGGCAAGTCTAGCTTACTTAATGCCTGGAGTAAAAGCGATCGCGCCATCGTCACGGATTTACCTGGGACTACTCGCGATGTAGTGGAATCGACCTTAGTTGTCGGTGGCATTCCGATTCAGGTCTTAGATACGGCGGGCATTAGAGAAACTGTCGATACGGTAGAAAAAATTGGGGTCGAGCGATCGCGCAATGCGGCTAAAGAGGCAGATTTAGTCTTATTAACTGTTGATGCCGCTCAAGGTTGGACAGATGGCGATCGCCAAATATACCAGCAGGTCAAAGAACGACCGTTAATTCTGGTAATTAATAAAACCGATCTTGCTTCAGCACAGCCAGTTGGTTATCCCTCAGAAATTCAGCAGCTAGTTCAGACTAGTGCCGCTCAAAGTCAAGGTATTGAAGATTTAGAAGCAGCAATTATTGCCCTAGCTCATCAAGGAAAAGTAATGGCGGCTAACTCAGAAGTAGCGGTTAACCAAAGACAGGCAGCAGCCTTAACTCGGGCAAAGGTGGCTTTAGAACAGGTGTGTGAAACTGTATCCCATCAATTACCCCTAGACTTTTGGACGATCGATTTGCGAGGCGCAATTCAGGCTTTAGGAGAAATTACGGGGGCAGAAGTTACCGAGTCGGTGCTTGATCGCATCTTCAGCCGCTTCTGTATTGGCAAGTAAATTGTCTTAAAAACGATTGCTCAAACATCCTCTAAGTAATAATAGATATTAATTAAAGTGAGAAATAAATGGTTGCTCCGGCATCTGGCTGTCCTTCCGCCCAAACTTTACCGCCATGGCGATAGATAACTCGTTGTACCGTAGCCAATCCTATCCCCGTACCGGGAAAATCCGCCTCACTATGGAGACGCTGGAAAGCAGTAAATAGCTTTTTGGCATATTCTGGATTGAATCCCGCACCGTTGTCACGCACGAAGAAGGTGGGTTTAGGGGCATCCTCTACTACACCAAACTCAATTTTAGCCAACGATCGCTTGGAGGTATATTTCCAGGCATTGTGAAGTAAATTACAGAGAACAATGTGCAAAAGTTGAGAGTCTCCTTTAACAGTGGCGTGGGAAGCAATTTCTATTTCGACCTGACGTTGAGCATTATCTCCCTGTAACTCGTCCATAATATCTCGGGCAATCGCACTTAAATCTACTTCAATGGGCTTCATTTGGGTGCGGGTAACTCGCGATAGCTGTAGCAGAGCATCAATTAGATCGCTCATCCGCTTGCTGTTTGCCTGAATGCGCTGTAGATAATGTTTGCCCCGTTCGTCTAGATGAGGTTGGTAATTTTCCCACAGCACCTGACTAAAGCCGTTGATAATCCGTAGGGGCGCTTGTAAATCGTGGGAGACAGAATAGGAAAATGATTCTAGCTCGCGGTTTGCTGCCTCTAGCTGAATCGTTCGCTGGGAGAGGGCTTCTTGGGTGGCGGCGAGATCGGGAATATCACAGCAGGTGTGTAGCAAAGCGTAAATATGGCCCGTGTCGTT
>JBCBIN010000059.1:0-13225 GCA_038524555.1 Cyanobacteria bacterium J06623_7
AACCAGGGTAAAACCAAGGTTGTGGCTTTTTTTAAGGAGATACATGTCAATTGCTTGTTAATAATGCTCGACTGTTCATCGCCATCACAATATAAAAATTAAAGGACGGTCTTTCGATCGCAACCCCAAGGTAATCTATAAATATCTTTCACTCTGCTTAATCCCAACTCAGCTTCATAACCTCACAATAGCCAATCTTTTCCCCCGGACGATCAACAAAGATTGGTAATTTTGACAACGAACTAGCGATCAAGATAGTCTACAATATACTTAAACAACATTTTTGTTGTTTTAATCTCCAATCCCACTAAAAATTCTCTTCAGCTTAGATCCAGTTCTGTAGAAGTGAAGATGCAAACCCGCAGTTATCAGTTGTTTAGTTAGCAAACAATGAGTGAAACGATTTTATCAGTACGCAATTTAACCGCCAACGTTGACGGTACTCCTATCCTCAAAGGAGTCAATTTAGAAATTAAAGCCGGAGAAGTTCATGCCATTATGGGGCGCAACGGCTCGGGCAAAAGTACTCTCTCCAAAATTATTGCGGGGCATCCAGACTATGAAGTAACTGGAGGAGAAATTATTTATCAGGGCAACAACATTATCGATTTAGAACCCAACGAAAGGGCAAATAGCGGCATCTTTTTAGCCTTTCAGTATCCTTTGGCGATTCCTGGGGTGAGCAATCTCGACTTTATGCGGGTGGCATATAACGCCAAGCGAAAATATCAGGGGTTAGAGGAGATCGATACTTTTGACTTTGAAGATCTGATTGAAGAAAAGCTAGAAGTGGTCAAAATGAAGTCTAGCTTCTTAGAGCGTAGTCTCAACGAAGGTTTTTCCGGTGGCGAGAAAAAGCGCAACGAAATTCTCCAGATGGCGCTACTAGATCCAACTTTAACTATTCTCGATGAAATAGATTCGGGGTTAGATATCGATGCCCTGCGTATTGTGTCCGATGGCGTAAATCAACTCAAAACACCAGACAAAGCCCTGTTGGTAATTACCCACTATCAGCGTTTACTCGACTATATCGAGCCCGATTTTGTCCACGTTATGCAGTCCGGAAAAATTGTGACTAGTGGCGGTAAAGAGCTAGCACTGGAATTAGAATCGCGCGGTTACGACTTCCTAGATGATAAGTCCACGGCGGAGGTAGGAGTGTAATGGTGGTACAGATTCCCCGAGCAACTATCTCTCCGGTTTCTGGAGAGGCGGTTATCGAAGACGTTTTCTTTAAAGGCTTACTGGAGCAGTGTCCGGTAAATCAAGCTGCACCCCAATGGCTCAAGGATAAACGACAGCAGTCCAAAAATTGGTTATCTCGTCTATCAATACCAACTCGTAAAGACGAAGACTGGCGTTTTATTGATTTGTCGTCTCTGGCGACAGGCAAATTTGTCGCGCCGTCCCAACCTAGCCGGGTAGATAGTTATTCCCTCGTTCCCGAATTAGAAAATAGCCGTTTGGTATTCATTAACGGTATTTATAGCGCCGAACTATCGGACGTATCGGCATTACCCGCCGGAATCTATGTGGGTAATTTCAATGATCTACCCCAGGGTCATGATGCGGCGGCATATTTCGCCCAGCAGCCAGGGGCAGATGCTTTTACTGCTCTTAATACCGCTGGTGGTGACGATCTGGCGGTAGTTTGGCTCAACAAAAATGTGGCAGTGTCCCAACCAATTCACCTAGTCTTTATTGCCGATAGCGACTCAGATCCTAGCTTTACCCAACCCCGCACTTTGGTGGTGGCAGAGACGGGTTCGAGTATATCCTTAATTGAAGAATACGTTGGTCAGGGAGAATACTTTACCAATGCCGTTACCGAAGTCTTTGTTAAAAGCAACGCTAAGGTAAATCACACCCGCCTCCAGCAAGAATCTGAAACCAGCTACCATATCGGCAAAACCGCTGTATCTCAAGAGCGAGACAGTAGCTATACCCTCAATGAGATCAACCTGGGAGCAAAACTATTCCGTCACAACCCCGAAATGTGGCAGCAGGGAGAGCAAACTGAAACTAATCTCAACGGCTTAACGGTAGCGACGGCAGAACAGACTTCTGATACCCATAGCATTATCGCCCTGTCTCAACCCTACGGTACTACCAACCAACTGCATAAATGTATCGTCAGCGATCGCGCCCATACGGTCTTTAACGGCAAGGTATTTGTCCCCAAGGAAGCCCAGCAGACGGATGCAACTCAGCTCAACCGCAACCTGATGCTTTCTCCCAAAGCTAGAGTCGATACCAAACCCGAACTGCAAATTACTGCCGATAACGTTAAGTGCGCCCATGGTGCCACGGTCAGTCAATTAGAAGCCGAGGAAATTTTCTATCTACGCAGTCGCGGCTTGAGTGAGAATGATGCCAACCAACTCTTAATCGATGCCTTTGCTGCCGAAATTATCGATCGCCTACCCCTAGAATCTCTTAGAAATCAGATTACCCAAACTATCGAACAAAAAGTAAAGCTTTAAACCAGTAATTACATGACTTTTACCCAAGAGAAAACCTTAGGCGAACTTGTGCGGCATGACTTTCCTATCTTGCATCAGCAGGTTAACGATAAACCTCTAATTTACTTTGATAGTGCTGCCTCGTCGCAAAAACCCCAGGCGGTATTGGATGCCCTACAACATTATTATCAAAAAGATAATGCCAACGTACACCGTGGTGCTCATACTCTGAGCGGGAGGGCGACAGATGCCTATGAAGGTGCGAGAGACAAGATTGCCAGCTTTATCAATGCCGCTTCTCGGGAAGAAATTGTCTATACTCGCAACGCTAGCGAGGCTATTAACCTAGTTGCCTATACTTGGGGCTTGGATAATCTTCAGTCGGGAGACGAAATCATTCTCTCGGTGATGGAACACCATAGCAACATTGTTCCCTGGCAAATAATCGCTCAGAAAACTGGTGCGGTAATCAAGTATGTCGAACTAACCCCCACAGAAGAGTTTGACCTCGAACAGTATCAGTCCCTGCTATCGGCTAAAACCAAGCTAGTCTCTATCGTCCATGTTTCCAATACCCTGGGTATAATCAATCCCGTCAAGGAAATTACCGCAGCCGCCCATCAATACGGCGCTAAAGTTCTCATTGATGCCTGTCAAAGTGTTCCCCATATGCCCATCGACGTACGGGATATCGACTGCGATTGGCTGGTAGCTTCCGGTCATAAAATGTGCGCCACCACGGGCATCGGCTTTCTGTACGGGAAAAAAGATATTTTGCTGGCTATGCCTCCATTTATGGGCGGTGGCGAGATGATTGATGAAGTATTTCTCGACCATTCCACCTACGGCGACTTACCCCACAAATTTGAAGCTGGTACTCCGGCTATTGGTGAAGCGATCGCTCTTGGTGCAGCAGTAGACTATCTTAATCGTATTGGGATGGCTAAGATTCATGCCTACGAAGCAGAATTAACCGCCTATCTATTTAAACAGTTAGGGACTATTCCTGAACTAAGGATTTACGGCAAGAAACCCACCGCCGATGGACATGGTAGAGCCGCTTTAGCCGCCTTTAATGTCCCTGGTATTCACGCCAGCGATTTGGCTACATTACTAGACCATGAAGGCATCGCGATTCGTTCGGGACACCACTGTACTCAACCTCTACACCGTATTTTTGCTGCTTCCGGTAGTGCTAGAGCTAGTCTGTATTTCTATAATACTCGTGAGGAAATCGATGCTTTTACTGCGGCGTTGAAAGAGACAATCGACTTTTTTAAGAGTATGGAAGACTAAAAATATCGGCAAGTATAAGCATGACTTAAGCATCGAAATTAGGCGCATAGCGAATCTTCTAGTTCAAATTTGTCCAATGGCTAAAGATATTTTCCATAATGCTGTAAAAAGAGCCTTAGAAAAAGATGGTTGGAAAATTACCCACGATCCTTATCGTTTGCGCTATGGTATCGTTGAAGTCTATATCGATTTGGCAGCAGAAGAAGCGATCGCGGCGGAAAAAGAAGGGCGTAAAATTGCTGTTGAGGTCAAAAGTTTTGCGGGTGCGTCTAATATCTCTGAGTTTCATACCGCGCTGGGTCAGTTTTTAAATTACCGTATTGCCCTAGAAACTTCTGATGAACCCGAACGAGTGCTGTATTTAGCCGTACCAAGGGATGTCTATCAAACATTTCTCAGCTTTGAACCTGCTAAGACAGTAATAGAGCGCTATCAGGTTTTACTCATTATCTATAGTTCCGATCGCGAGGAGATAGTTCGATGGATAAGCTAACTAAATATCGTCAGATTGTATGTCAGTTTCTCGAAGATTTTGCCCAAGACGATCCAGAGGCAAACCTAATTTTCGATCTAGAGCGAGATCGCTTTATGGTCATGCACGTTAACTGGCGTAACGAGTACCGTATTTACGGCTGCGCCATGCACTTAGATTTAATTGACGATAAGGTGTGGATTCAACATAACAGTACCGAGATATATATTGATCGCGAACTAATCAAACTAGGTATAGATGCTCAGGATATCGTGTTGGGCTTTCGTTCTCCCAGCATTCGTGACAAGCTAACGTCGGTTTTAGCAGATCGATAAGATAGTCAATAGCTAATGTGAAACGATTTAACATAAACCCGGAAATTAAATTGAAATTTCCTCAATTTCATCGATCGCTGCCAACATTTCCGAACTATCTACCACGATAAATTCATCATGAAAGCGGCAGTTATCGCAGTTTGCCTGATGGGGGAAATCAAGCTGTGATTGCTGATAATTTTGTAGCCATGTCTCTAAATTTTTTAATAGCAGAGATAGCTCTTGTTCGGTCTGCTGATGCAGTTTATCAGTATAGTTAATGCTGACTTTAGTCGGACGACCAGATCTGACAAACCAATAGGTCATTTGTAGCTGTTCGGGCTGATATTCTGCCGTTTCCGCGAGGACATATAAATATAATTTAGTTTGCCAGTTGTGCTGAAGTTTTTGCTTTTTAACCGGCTGACGATAAGTTTTCCAGTCGAGAATGGTTGCGCGATCGCCCGAGGCAATTAATAGATCGTAAATGACCGTAAATAAAAAGCGATCGATACTGAGAGTACGACAGTGTTCTGCCTCCCGCCAGCCAAGCACATTTGGTGCTAGTTCTGGTGCTGCCTCAATTAAAGCCTTGAGAGAGCTATCTAACTCGGTTTCGGTGGCTAATAAAGGTTCGATGGGTAAAGCTAATTCCCGCTGCTGCATTAACAGGTGAAAGCGGTTACCCCAGTCCATACTTTGCTGCTGTTCGGGGGCAGGTAAAGAACCCAAGCAGTCAATATATACCTGTTGAAACTTAGGAGGACAAATGCTTAAGAGGTTGAGATGACCTTGAGACAAGCGAATTAAATCTGGTTCGAGCATATTGCGATCGCTTTGACTAAAATTAATTTAAGGTAGGGTATTGCTTTGCATAGCATAATAGCGAATGGGGTAGCGAATAACCTTTCAACAAAGCGAGTTCAAATTAGGCGTATTATATGGAATGGCAAGAAATATCGGGTAGTTGGGTTTGTCTGCCCGAGCGAGAAACCAGAGGCATCGTCCATTTCTTAGGCGGGGCATTTGTAGCGACCGCACCTCAAGTTTCCTATCGTTCGATTTTAGAAGGGTTAAGTCAGGCAGGCTTTGCGATTATTGCCACCCCATTTTTGAATACTTTTGACCATTTTGCGATCGCCCGTGAAGTTTTAAATCGCTTTGAAACCGTTCTCTCCCGACTGCAAAAAACCCAGAGGCTGAGTTCTGGCTATCTCCCTATATATGGCATTGGTCACAGTATGGGCTGTAAGCTCCATCTTCTAATTGGCAGCTTATACGATGTAGAGCGAGCGGGCAATATTCTCATCTCCTTCAATAACTACCCCGCCAGCCGAGCCGTTCCCTTTATGGAACAGTTTAATGTCACCCCCATGCTCAACGTCGAGTTTACCCCCTCCCCCCCAGAAACCGAAACTCTCATTGCCGAGCACTACAGCATCCGCCGCAACCTCTTGCTCAAATTTACACGGGACGAATTGGATCAAACGGTTAAATTAAACGATTTACTGCAAACTCTCTTTCCTAACCTCATAACTTTGCGAACGCTGACCGGAACTCACTTAACACCTCTATCCCAAAACGTAAAGTGGCAAATAGGAGATTCTTTTACGCCAATTGACGCGATCGGGCAATGGTTTAATCAAGGAATGTCGCGCAACCTACAAAATCTCAGTCAAGAAATAGTAAGATGGCTCAATCCAATGTCTGCTTTTTGACTTCTTATTCTCTTCGCTGTCGATTAACCTCAATTTATATAGGCTAGACATTAATATAGCTTTGAATTATATTCCAAATATTTAGCGCTTTATCAACTGGAGCTTCTCTGGAACTTTAAGCGTAAATACTTCTGGTATATTTACAATTAGGAAAATTGAAGTTAGTCTTTACATGTTAGTAAAATTACTGAGACGACTAACAGAAAAATTTAACCCAATCTCAATTTTAAAGGCTCAAAAAGAGGAGCAACGAATATGAAGGTCGCCTTTCTTGCTGGTGGTTTAGGAACTAGAATCTCCGAAGAAACCGAAAATAAACCTAAGCCGATGGTCGAAATTGGCGGACAGCCAATCTTATGGCACATTATGATGCACTATCATCAATATGGCTTTAAGGATTTTACAGTCGCCTTAGGCTATAAAGGGGCGGTGATAAAAAAATACATGGTTGATTACTGTGCTCTCAATAGTAACCTAACGGTAGATCTAGGCAGCGGTAAAGTTAAGACCCATGGCGGCTACCAGCTAGATTGGAATGTTGACCTGATTGATACTGGTTTGACCACCAACACGGGGGGGAGAATTAAACGTCTTGCTCCCTATGTCGGTCAAGAAACCTTTATGTTGACCTGGGGAGATGGGGTATCTAACGTGAATCTGCACGATTTACTAGCGTTCCATCGCGCTCACGGCAAATTGGCTACTCTCACCGCAGTTCGTCCGCCGGCACGATTTGGTCATCTAGATTTAGACGGAGATAAGATATCTGAGTTTTCGGAGAAGCCACAGACCAAGGAAGGCTGGATTAATGGCGCTTTCTTCGTGCTCGAACCGGAAATATTTGACTATATAGATGGTGATGATACTCAGTGGGAAAAAGCACCCCTAGAAAAACTAGCTAAAGATGGTCAGCTCATGGCATACAAGCATGATGGCTTCTGGCAATGTATGGATACGCTACGAGATAAAAACCGCCTAGAAGCTTTGTGGGCGAGCGGTAATGCACCTTGGAAAACATGGGAGAACAACAATGAGAATACTGGTAACTGGTCACAAGGGATACATCGGAACGCTACTGATTCCAATGCTCCTCGACAAAGGGTATGATGTTGTCGGTTTAGATACGGATCTCTATGCCAGAAGTACTTTTGGATCAGGCATTGTCGAGATTCCCGAGTTAGTTAAAGATGTTCGGGATATTGAACCACAAGATTTAGATGGGTTTGAGGCAGTATTGCACTTAGCTGGTCTATCAAACGACCCTCTAGGCAATCTTAATCCTCAGTTGACCGAAGAAATTAATTATAGAGCCTCCGTAAAATTGGCCGAGCTTGCCAAACAGGCGGGAGTAAGCCGCTTTATTTTCTCTTCTTCCTGTAGTAACTACGGTGCGGGGGGAGAAGATTGGCTTAATGAAGAATCCGCCTTTAATCCCGTCACTCCCTATGGAGTATCGAAAGTCAAGGTAGAGCAAGATGTTAGCAAGCTAGCAGACGAAAACTTTAGCCCGACCTTTTTACGTAATGCCACTGCTTATGGCGTATCACCTCGTTTGCGTTTCGATCTGGTGTTGAATAACCTAGTAGCCTGGGCGTTTACCAAGGGCTTAGTCTACATCAAAAGCGACGGTACTCCCTGGCGACCCATCGTGCATATAGAAGACATTTCCCGTGCCTTTATCGCTGTTTTAGAAGCACCGCGAGAGTTAATTCATAATGAAGCCTTTAATGTCGGTCGCAACGAAGATAATTATCAAATTCGTGAAATTGCCGAAATTGTTAAGGAAACAGTTCCCAACTGTCGGATCGAATATGCACCGGATGCGGGGCCAGATAGTCGTTGTTACCGCGTAGACTGTAGCAAGATTGGGAAAGTCTTGCCTAACTTCCAGCCTCAATGGAATACTCGTAAAGGGGCTCAAGAACTCTATGAGGTTTATCAAAAAGTTGGTTTAACTCTAGACGAATTTGAGGGCACAAAGTATCAGAGAATCGCTCACATCAAGTATTTGATTGGTAACGAGCTTCTCGATGGAGAATTGCGTTGGCGCAAAGAGCAGTTAAGCACGATTGAATAGCCAGCCATCAACTCTAGACTAACTCTAGCAAGAGCCGCTTAAAAAGGCGATCGCTCTACTTAAATTTAATCAAAACACTCAAGCTATAGCGAGGGCAATCGATACTGGTTGCCCTCCTTTATAAAAAAAATATTACCGAACAAAATTCTGACTATTACTTAAACACCTTTATCTACTATGAACGATCGCGATTCCAGTTGTCTTTCCTGCGGCAATACACATCTCAAATCGATTATCTCCTTTGGCTATACTCCCCTGGCAGATAATCTTTTGACTAAAGAACAGTTAGATTTACCCGAATATACTGCGCCTTTAGACTTAGTCTTTTGTCCGGAATGCGGTCTGGTTCAAATTACCGAAATAGTACCGCCCGAAACTCTCTTTTGTCAGGACTATCCTTATTTTTCTTCGGTATCGGCATCTCTACTCAAGCACTTTGGCGGCAGTGCTCAGAATTTGATTGAGACGAGAAATTTGGACGGCAATAGTCTGGTAATTGAAGCGGCTAGTAATGACGGCTATATGCTCAAAAACTTCGTCGATAAAGGGATTCCGGTTTTGGGTATCGACCCCGCTTCAGGCCCCGTTGAGGCGGCAATTGCTCGGGGTGTAAATTCAATCTGTACCTTCTTTGGTAAGGAATTAGCCACAAAACTACGAGATGAAGGTCAACAGGCGGATGTCTTTTTAGCCAACAATGTCTTAGCACACGTTCCCGATTTGAATGGCTTTGTGGCAGGAATATCGATCTTGCTCAAGGATACTGGGGTAGCCGTAATTGAAGCACCCTATCTCGTTGATTTAGTCGAACACTGCGAATTTGATACGATCTATCACCAGCACCTTTGCTACTACTCCGTAACGGCTTTGGATAAGCTGTTCAGAAGACATAATCTTTATTTAAACCGGATCGAGCGCACTAAAATTCATGGCGGTTCCCTACGTCTATATGTCGAACCCCAAGAAGCCGTAAGCGATTCGGTGAAGTCTTTGCTAGAGTCCGAGCGGGCAGCTAAGGTAGACCAAATGACTTACTACGAAGACTTTGCTGAGAAGGTGGAGACATTCAAACGAGAGCTACTAGAAATTCTCTGGGACTTAAAACGTCAGGGTAAAAAAGTTGTGGGTTATGGTGCAGCGGCGAAGGCAACGACGATGTTGAGCTATTTGGGAATTGATAAGACTCTACTCGACTACATTGTCGATCTCAATGCTTTCAAACACGATAAGTACATGAGCATCAACCATCTTCCTATTTTCCCCCCGACTAAACTGCTAGAGGATAAACCCGACTACGTACTAATTTTAGCCTGGAACTTTGCTACGGAAATTATGCAGCAGCAGCAGCAATATCGCGATTTGGGCGGAAAATTCATCGTCCCCATTCCCGAACCCAAAATTGTTTGAGCAATTATTGAAAGCGGCAGAAGTAATTAATTTTTGTCCCCAAGCGGCAAGTCAAAATATTATTTACGTTTTTAGTAATCTAAATTATATAAGAGGAGTTTAAATAGGTGAGTAAGATGATTTCTAATGCCACATTAGAGGCTAAAAATAAAAAAGTGCAGCATGTCTGTCCCAACTGCGGTCATCATGAAATAAGCATTTTTTATGAAGTGCGCGATGTCCCCGTTCATAGCTGTCTGATGATGTCTGCCCAATCTGAGGCGATTGATTTTCCCAGTGGGGATGTGGTTTTAGGATTTTGTGATCGCTGTGGCTTTATTACTAATACCGAATTTGATGCGAAGTGGTCAGCATATGCTCCTAACTATGAAGACCAGCAAAGTTATTCTCCTACCTTCAACAAATTTTCCCTCAAGCTGGCAAATCACCTGATCGATAAATACGACCTACACAATAAAGATATTATCGAGATTGGCTGTAGTAAGGGAGATTTCTTGCTGCTTCTGTGCGAACTAGGTAACAACCGTGGTGTCGGTATCGATCCTAGTGTCGTGCCCGGTCGAGTGGAAAGCGAAGCCGCCGAGCGAGTCACCTTTATTCAAGACTATTACTCCGAAAAACACGCCGAGTATGTAGGCGATTTTATCTGCTGTCGCCATACCCTAGAGCATATTCAGCCTACCTCTGAGTTTATCAAAACCGTCCGTAAGTCCATTGGCGATCGCAATACCGCAGTCGTATTTGAAATCCCCGACAATACTAGAGTCTTGAAAGAGCAGGCATTTGAAGATATTTATTACGAACACTGCTCCTACTTTAGCCCCGGTACCTTAGCCCGTTTGTTCCGCGATAGTGGTTTTGAAATTACCGATCTTTACTGTGAATATGGCGATCAGTATCTATTAATTGAAGCCAAACCCGTAGCGATGCCTTCAAACAAAATTCATGCTTTTGAAGAATCAGTTGAGGATGTCGCAGAAGATGTCGAGCTATTTACAAATAAAATTGCCGACAAGCTAGAGTACTGGAAAAACTATCTCGATGAGGCTCAGGCTAAACAAGAAAAGGTGGTAGTTTGGGGTTCTGGTTCTAAGTGTGTGGCATTTTTAACTACGCTCAAAACTATCGATAAAATTGAATATGCGGTAGATATCAATCCTCACCGTCACGGCAAGTTTATTCCTGGGGTAGGTAAAGAAATTATGGCTCCTGAGTTTCTTAAAACCTATCAGCCAGACAAGGTAATCATTATGAATGCGATCTATACCCAAGAGATTAGCGACATGCTAGAGGACATGGGCGTCAAAGCTGAAGTTACGGCACTTTAACAGTAGACAGTAAACAGTAGACAGTAAACAGTTAGGGATAAGGAACGGGCGTTCTTTGTCCCTTATTTTATCTAAGGCTGATAGCTGATAGCTAAAACCAGAATACTTAAACCAAGCTAATTTATAAGCGTTATGTATAACTACACTATTATCGGCGGCGGGATTGTGGGCTTATCTACGGCGATGGCTCTCAGTCAAAAATTTCCCCAGAGTAAGATTGCTCTGCTCGAAAAAGAATCAGCCTGGGCGTGTCATCAAACCGGACACAATAGCGGCATTATTCATTCGGGCATTTACTACAAGCCAGGTAGCTATAAGGCAAAACTGTGCTATCGCGGTAATCGCTCCATGGTAGATTTTTGCCAACAGCATGACATTCCCTATCGTGTGTGTGGCAAGGTAATTGTGGCGACAGAACCCCACGAACTACCGTTACTAGATAATCTCTACGATCGCGGTTTGGCCAACCAACTTAAAATTACTAAGCTAACCCCGGAACAAGTCAGAGAAATCGAACCCCACGTTAGCTGTCTGGCAGGGATTAAAGTAGAATCGACGGGGATTGTGAACTATCAGCAGGTATGTCTCAAATATGCCGAGATCGCGAGATCGCAAGGAGTCGAATTATTTAACAATACTCGTGTCTTAGATTTAGTCGCAACTAATACCGGATATGCAATCCAAACTAATCAAGGTGACTATCAAACCGAGTTTCTAATCAACTGCGCTGGCTTATACAGCGATCGCCTGGCAGAATTAGCCCAAGTGGAGCCACCAGCTAAAATTATTCCCTTCCGAGGGGAATACTATGAACTAACCCCCGAAAAGCGCTATTTAGTTAATGGCGCTATTTATCCCGTACCCAACCCCAATTTTCCCTTTTTAGGGGTTCATTTCCATCCGGGGGTAGACGGTAGCGTCCACGCTGGGCCGAATGCTGTACTAGGTTTTAAGCGGGAGGCTTATCAGAAATTTGATTTCGACCTCCAAGAATTTATGGAAACCATGACCTATCCTGGCTTTTGGAAACTGGCGGCGAAATATCCCAAAGATGGTCTAGCAGAAATGGTTCGTTCCTACAGCAAAACTATCTTTGTCCGCAGCCTACAGAGATTAATTCCTGAAGTAGAAGCCCAGGATATTTTACCCACTCCCGCCGGAGTTAGAGCCCAGGCACTCAAAAGCGATGGCTCGATGGTCGATGACTTTTTGTTTATCAACAGGAATCATGCCCTTCATGTCTGTAATGCTCCTTCCCCTGCCGCAACTGCTTCGATCGAAATTGGTAAAGAAATCGTTGCCCAAATTCCCTCTCGTTCTTAAAGGTAGGGCGATCGCTTTATTTTTTATCTATTTTTTCCAAATGCAATAATATAGTCATTGGTAATTATTAGTTAGCAATAAATTTCTACCGGCAATTATCCTCACTGAAGATAAATGACTTGAACGGGAGCATCCCACTTTTTAATTAAGCATAAATGCTCGGGTTAATTTCTTTGTTCAAATAAGCACAGCGGAGCCTCAACATTTGAGATACATTTTTCTGATTCCATTGTGCGCCAATAATTTTGATTCTCGAACCTATCTGTTTAATCCAAGACTCGACTGAACCTGAACCAATGCAAATACCAAGCTCTTGATAAAGCTGATAGTCAGGAATTCTCAGTCTATGTTTACGAAGATAATTTTGAAAGTTTTTTGCTTGCCTTTTCTTCAAATCATCAAATTCGGCAATGGCATTATCGACTAAACCTTGCCAGAGATATCTTTTAGCTCGTCTAAGTCTCTGATTACTAGGACCTGAGGGCGCATTTGAACAGAAAGGGGCGGTTATAGAAAAAATATCGTCTGAAAGCTTTGTGTAGAAAGTGTTTTGAGGAGCGACCTTTTTAGGCCATTTTAACGAAATAATGGGGGTTCTAGAGGATGCCAGTAAAATAAGTTCCATGGGGAACAAGGTGCCTAAAAGGGAGCAGCGAGATATGGGAGAGGGTTTCATCATCAACCACCTCACCCTGATCACGAAGCTCCTCAACAATGTCGTTAATCTTAAGGGTATTCCAATAAAGCACAGCATTGGAGACTAAGCTCAAACAACTCGCTTTGTTCATGATTTTCTGGTATTGGCCAGTGGCAAATTCTCCCTGG
>JBCBIN010000060.1:0-13156 GCA_038524555.1 Cyanobacteria bacterium J06623_7
AAGTTAAAAAATAGAAAATAGCATTCAATTGACTGATAATTTGCCAATCGTTTCTAAGAGCTTAATTTCTCGATCGCAGCAAATTAAAAACTAAGCTCAGAGTCGGGGCAGTCGCAAAAAATATTACAATAATTAAATAGAAAAAATAGCCAAAAATCTAGGCAACATTAAATTAAATTTTTACCTACAAAAATATCTATTTGTCGATCGATACTATGGAAGCATTTAGTCCGGGAGATAAAATACAGTCTCGATATCGTATTTTAAATCAATTAGGTTCCGGAGGCTTTAGCCGCACTTACCTGGCAGAAGATATCAATCGGTTTAATGAGCGTTGCGTTCTCAAAGAGTTTGCACCGCAAATGAAAAAAACCTCAACGTTACAAAAAGCTCAGGAGATGTTTGAGCGAGAAGCCGGGGCTCTACACCGTTTAGAACATCCACAAATTCCCAAATTTCATCAAATCTTACGCTACGAAAATGCCGATAGCGAATGTTTATTTTTGGTTCAAGACTATATTGAAGGAACTACATATCATCAGCTACTCAATCAGCGCCTAAAACAGGGACATAAGTTTGATGAACGGGAAATTGAACAGCTACTAATTCAAGTTTTACCAATTTTAGAGTATGTCCACAGTGAGGGCATAATTCACCGCGATATTTCTCCCGAAAACTTGATGTTAAGTACGAAGAGTAAGCAGCCTATTCTAATTGATTTTGGCTGTATTAAAGAAGTAGAAAATAAAGCCCAATTAGAGCTATTAAGTACCGACAGTAAAAATTCAATTCCTTTAGTTGGAACGGCAATTGGGAAAGCTAATTATGCTCCTCCAGAACAGGTGATGAAGGGAATCGTCTATCCCCATACTGACCTATATGCCCTGGCGGCTACTGCTGTGGTGCTATTGACGGGAAAAATGCCCCAAGAGTTGCGAAACAGCGTTAATTCCCGCTGGGATTGGCAATCATTTGCCAGCATTAATCCGAAACTGAAGGAAATTTTGAGTAAGATGCTCGAACCCAGACCCAGCGATCGCTTTACTAGTGCGACTGAGGTCAGACAAGTTATACAAGAATACATTCAGACAGACAGCTACTCCAACGAAACATCTACCTCTCGATCATTATCAAGACGAGAAAATTCCGCAGAGGGCAACTGGAGTCAGTATTTAAACTTGAAATATTTGGGCATTATTGTGCCTATCGTCTTCCTCTTGCTGTTGGGTAGATTAATGTACCCTCGTATTGCCAACCAGGGAATATCTGGCAATAATTCGGAAATAAGCAGCCAGACAAAGGACAAATTAGCTCAAAGATTCAGCCAGGGAGATAAAATCCTAATTTCTCGTCTCAGCACTCCCGAAAAAGAAACGGCTACTAGGGCTTTTGCTGCTGGGAACTATCAAAAAGCAGCAGCTTTATTTTCTGCTTCCCTCAAGCGTAAGGCTAACGATCCAGAAGCACTGATTTATTTTAATAATGCTCTGATTGGTTCGGGAAAATCCTATCGTCTTGCCGTACCTATTCCCACCGGAAATAACCTTAATTCAGCTCTTGAAGTTTTACGAGGTGTCGCTCAAGCTCAAAATCAAATTAATCAGCAGGGGGGGATCGATAATACTCCTCTGAAGGTGGAAATTATTAATGATGAAAATCAGCCGGAGTTAGCCCAAAAAATTGCCCGGGCGCTAATCGAAGACCCAGAAATTTTAGGGGTAGTCGGTCACTACACCAGTGAGGTAACCGTCGCAGCCGCTCAAATATATGAGGAGGGCAATCTAGTCGTCATTTCTCCCGTTAGTAGTGCCGTCGAACTATCTAATCTTAATCCCTATATTTTCCGGACTGTATCTAGCGACTTTATTGCCGCTAGAGCTTTGGCACAATATACGATTGATGAAAAGCAAGAGAGTCAGGTCGCAATTTTTTACAATTCCCAGAGCGAACATAGCGAATCTCTAAAGTTAGAATTTAGGTCTGCACTCACTCTCTCCGGAGGCAAAGTCACTAATATTTTTGACCTAGCCGAACCAAATTTTAGCGCCGTCAATGCTTTCCAACAGGCTCTAGACAGCGGTGCCGAAGCATTAATGTTTTCTACCGATCCGAGTCGGCTAGACAAAGCTTTACAGGTAATTCAGGTAAACCGCAAGCGCTTGAGTTTGCTGGGGGGTGATGACATCTATACGGCGAAAACTCTGCAAATCGGTGGCGAAGCTGCAACGGGAATGGTAGTGGAAATTCCTTGGCACATAAAAAGCAACCCAGAAAGCGATTTTGTCCAGGCATCAAATCAACTGTGGGGTGCCGAAGTTAGCTGGCGTACGGCGATGGCTTATGACGCAACTCAAGCCATAATTACTGCGATCGCCAATAGCCCCCAAGTAACCAGAAGCAATATCCAAAAAACCCTGGCAGATAATAACTTTAGCGCCCCCGGAGCGAGTAAGACCATTCAATTTTCTCCTTCTGGCGATCGCATTAGCAATATTCAGTTAGTAGAAATTCGTGCTGGAAGTAATGAGTTTGAATATGAGTTTGTGCCTTTTACGCCCTAGAACAAAACGTAATCGATATCTCAGATATACATACTGTTAGACCGTCTACTCGCTGTGTCAAGAGCTACTTACTCAAGGTAATTACGGCATTCTGTCCGCCAAAACCAAAGCTAAAGCACATAGCGCGATCGCATTTTGCCTCACGAGCTTGGGTAACTAGATTTAAATCAAATTCTAAATCGTTTAAGCCCACACAGGGAGGTAAATAACCCTGCTTCATGGCCATCAGAGTCAGAGCGGTATTAATTGCTCCTGATGCTCCCAGAGTATGTCCGGTAGCTCCTTTGGAAGCGCTAACTGCAACCCGATGGGGAAAAATGTGTTGAATTAAGCTGGCTTCATGGCGATCATTTAACACGGTACTAGTACCATGAGCATGAATATAGTCAATTTCTGCTGCTTCTAAGCCACCCCGCTCTAATGATTGTTTGATGGCACGAGCGGCACTACCATTAACTGCTTGGGGGGCACTGACGTGGTAGGCATCACAGGTTAAGCCAAAACCCTTTATTTGGCCGTAGACTGGCACTTGGCGATCGCGAGCTAATTCTGCCGTTTCTAAGACGAACATTGCCCCACCTTCCCCCAATACCAAACCTTCTCTCTGGCGATCAAAGGGATAGCAACCCGTATTAGCCAATGCCCCCATCTGTCCAAAAGCAGCAAGAGTTAGAGGACTGAGGGGAGTTTCTACCGCTCCAGCGATGACGCGATCGCATCTACCAGTTTTAATCAGTTCATAGCCTCTGGCTAACGCCCAAATTCCCGTAGCGCAAGCTGCCATCGGGGCTAAAACCGGTTGGGTCGTTTGTAGATAGTTAGCGGCGATAATTGCCGGCTGGTGGGGTAAAGTCTGTAGCCAGTTGCCCGCAAAATTATTTGCTTCACTACAGTATATCTCCGTTGCCAAATCTTCCCAAGTTGCCTGACAACCTCGACTAGAGCCTATAACTACTCCAGCTTGAGATAATGGTGTCTGTAACCGAGCATCCTGCAAAGCATCAAGCAGAATATTACGGGTTAAAACCTCGATTTTACTCGGTTGAGAATCGATTAATCCTAAAGGATAAGGGGAAAGATGGTCAAAAATCTGTAGCGACTGGATTCCCGATCTTCCCCGGACTATACTCGACCAAGTTGTTGGGAGTGAACCGAGACAGGAACTCAGTCCTATCCCGGTAATAACCACGTCCATAGGCTGTTAAAGTTGTTAGCTAGCGAATCGGGAAGTTATTAATAAAGTTATTAACCCCATAACTATTAGATGAGAAATTCATCACTAACAATTAAAACCAATCTATTTTTTAAGATTTTCTGCGCCTTCAACGACTTTAGCTGTTTCTAAGCGATCGCCCTGCTTGATTTTATCGACGACATCCATACCGTCAACAACCTTACCAAAGACAGCATAATCGCCATCGAGAGAAGGTAGATCCTCAAAGGCAATATAAAACTGCGAAGAAGCAGAATCGGGCATTGCCGAACGAGCCATCGCAATTACGCCGCGATCGTGCTTGAGCAGCACTTTTGACCCCGGTAACTTAGCTTTGCTGTAGGTAGGCTGATCATCGCCATCTAGCTTAATTTCTAGGGGAATACGACGCTCGGAACCCGTCTCCGGATCGATAAAGCCATTTGTGCCTAGCTGTCCGCGATAGTTAGGATCTTTACCCTTTGGATCGCCTCCCTGAGCAACAAAACCAGGAATGACTCGATGAAATACCACGCCATCATAAACGCCGCGCTCGACAAGATCGACGAAATTGCCGGCTGTTGTGGGTGCATCTGTACCGTTGACTTCAATCAGGATAGGAGAACCATTAACCTGCAATTCTATTTTTGCCGTCCCTTCTAACTGGGGCAAATTATTACTCATTGTTTCTTTACTGTTTTTGGCACTCGCCACTTGTGATTGATTAGTTGTCAGATTATCAGATGATGAGGGAGATTGCGAAATATCCGTGGCAGATGTCGCGCATCCTCCCAAAACCAAACCACTAATTAGCAGTAGGGAAAACATTTTCATCAACCAGACGTTCGATTTGTGAGTCATTTTTTAAATCTCAATTTATTACTGCTGATAACTTTTGACTTTGACCTTTGTAACTTAGTTTCCGAGGGAATAGGGTAGTTTATACCTCTGTGTAGAGATTTTTGCCGCAAAAAGCAGCTGTTTGATAATTGTTTGATAATTGGATGATAGATTCTAACTGCGAGATAGATAAAAGCGATAGCGATCGCGTAAACCATCTGCGCTCAGATTTTTACCCCAGTATTCTACTAAAGCATGACCGAATGCCCAGGCGTTATGGTTGCCCACTTCGTTGTTCTCTAATAGCAGTGGCCAAATTGCCGGTAGGTTAAAGTTATTGAGGCTAACATCGGGTTGGAGTAGGATGTAGAGTTCGTATGCCATTTGCAGCTTACCCAGCACCACTGGGGCTTGTTCTACGGGAATTTGTTCGGCGAGTAGGTATGCTAAGGCATTGTTTCCGGTAGTCATGGTAGAAAGAAACTGTAAGACGGGGCTTTTGAGGAGCGCAGTTAAACCCTGGGTGGTTGCCATTTGCCGGGTATAGCGATCGATAATTTTGCCCGCAGCCTGACTCCGAGCTTCTAGATCCCGTAAAAACCGAGCTAGACGTAGCTGTTTGGTAGGAGCGATCGCCTGAATCAACTCGGCAGATAGGGACTCGACGTTCCAAGCCGGACGATTATTGGCTAAATCTTCGGTTACGAGGGGTAATACTAGCTCACAGATATCTCCTAGCTGTTCCGCACGATAGATAGTCGCTTCGCGGATTGATTTTTCTTTAGGCTGTATTCCTTCCCGCCAATCGTAGGGAGGGTTCCATTCCCGCAGGGGACGCAGGCGATCGACTTGAGTCACAATCCCCACGGCGCTTAAGTCGGGTAGTTCTTGCATCAAGGTTTGGAGAAAATCTAAATCCATTTGCAGAGCTGGATCTAAAGCGGGGGTAACGAGCAACAATAAATCGGCGCTAGCAGCATAGTCTAGTACTTGTTCCCGCAGTTCCGGACGGTTCACCTGTTCGTAACCAGGAGTATCCAGTAAGTTTAAAACCTCTTGGGTGGCAGTTGTCCAGGTGTAGCTTTTAATTTTATCGGTACTGGGTAAGACATCTACCTCGGCTAGTTCGGCTTGAAACAGGGTATTAATCAGGCTACTTTTTCCCGCACCAGTCCGTCCGACTAGAATAATATTAACGGGCTTTTGAGCCAGGTCTTTTGCTGGTTCGACCGAGGTTAAAATCTCCTTGAGTGTTTGAGTTTGAGTTTGAGGTAAAGCTGGATTGGGGTTGGTTTCGGGGATAGTAATGGTTTCATCGCCATAAAGGGCGATCGCCTGTCGAGCCAGATTTCTTAAAGCCGTTTCCCGCATTAATTGACCGAGATTGAGCAATAGCTCTTGATTTGCCTGACTACTAAATCTCTTCGTTGCTTGCTTAGCGGCGGCGGCGGCAGGATTAATCAACCATTGCGACCAGTTAAACACCTGACCGAGTCTTTTTGCCGAAGGCTCTAGCTGACGATAGACTTCAAATGCTTCCACTGCTTGACCGATGGAAATTCGATTCAAAACCGGAGATAGCTTTTGCATCATCCGATCGGTATCATCTACCGTGCCGCGTATTAAGCCATAAGCCTGAGGTAGATAAATATTTAACAGAGGACGTTTAACGTCTGGACTATAGGTATGGGCGATCGCCTCCACCAGTTCCAAACACCGTTGCCAAAAAGTCTGCCAGTCTGACCACATGGGTTCGTCAGTCTTAGTTTTCGCAATTACCTGCTGTAGAGAGGCATTAACCTGCTGCGATTTATCGAGGGAAACATCTATCTCCAGTTCCACATCTGCTAACTCCTCATTGATCGCCGATATTGCCGACTCCATCTCAGCTAAAGGTCTCGTCCATCTAACTAACAGCCAACGCCAGAGGGCAAAGACTAGTACGACGATGCCCCAAATCCAGTTAATACCCCAGTCATGAATTTGCGAGCCAGCGGCAACCAGCAGAAAAATCATAATGGCGGCGATGGGCAAAACGAGAACAACAATCTGCCAGGGTTTAATGCTCAACATGATTAATCTAAACTGCTTAATTGAGAACTAAAAATTAAAGTCCCGTGCTTAATTACGCTGAATCAGACGGAATTAAATTTAAGTGCAGCACACCAGAGGCGGTATCAAACGACAGATTACCTGTTTTAAAACCATTGCCGTCCAGTCAATATCAGCTTCCGTTGTATCTTTGCCTAAAGTTAGTCTGATGCCTCTTTTAGCAGCGGCGGCATCATAACCCATTGCCGACAAGATAGGACTAGGATTGAGTTTCCCACTATGACAAGCAGAACCGGCACTAATACCAATCCCGGCTCTATCTAACTGCCGCACAATCGTTTTACCCGTAATATCTTTCCCCGCAACATCGCGAGCCTGTTGTGCCAAGCGATCGCTCAAGATAAAGCTAACGTGATGGGGTAAACGGTAAATTCTGTCTCCCGTAGTTTCCAAACAGGGATAGTCTGCCATGAGATCGAAGAGGCGATCGCGCAAACCAATCAAACGAAAAGCTTCTGTCTGCATTTCTACTGCGGCTAACTCGGCTGCAACACCTAAAGCGGCGATCGCCGGTAAAGCCTGTGTCCCCGAACGAATTTCCGCTTCTTGTCCGCCACCCCCCAGTAGAGGAACGAGATCGATACCCCGACGAACATAGAGTGTCCCCGCTCCCTGGATGCCATAGAGCTTGTGGGAAGACATCGACAGCAGATCGAGGTTGAGGCGCTCCACATCAATTGGCAAACGTCCCGCTACCTGTACCGCATCGGTATGAAATAAAGCCCCGTGGTCGTGAGCGATCGCGGCGAGCTTGGCAATTGGCTGTAGCGTTCCGACTTCACTCTGACCGTAAATAACCGAAACTAGGACTGTATTGGCTTGAAGAGCTGCCTGTAAGTCTAGAGGATTTACCCGACCGTAGCGGTTAACCGGAAGTCTAGTTATCTGCCATCCCTGGGAAGCTAAAAGCTTAGCTGGCTCATTAATAGCCGAATGCTCGACGCTAGAAATAATTAAATGTTGGGGTTGGCTATATTGTCTGGCTACCCCCATAATTGCCAAATTATTAGCCTCAGTACCGCCAGAAGTAAAGACAATCGACTCGGGACCGCGGGCGTTTAGTAGTCCTGCTACCTGCATTCTTGCCATTTCTAATACCGTTGCCGATCTCTGTCCCCAATCGTGGAGACTGGAAGGATTTCCCCACTGAGATTGCAATACAGCCTGGGCGGCGGCGATCGCTTCTGGACGGGGCTTAGTCGTCGCGCTGTTGTCTAGATATATTTGCATAGAGTTATAGGGCTCGACTCTTAATCTGGCCGCTCAAGGGTAAAATTTGCCTTTAGTCTTATTTTCTCCCGCTCCAGACATTTTAGACTATACATGGGGATATATTCCTGCTGGAACAGAAAATTAGCTGGTTTTGGAGTTTATTTTAGTTTTATAGCTTTCTGTTAGAAAATTATGGAAATTGAGCCAAAATAACCAGTCCGTACCGCAGAATATAGAGAGCAATCAATGGAGTCTAGAAAATGCTGTCATACGCTTTAGCGATCATTGTCGCCATCAGTAGCTTGGTACTATTCTCAACCGCTTTTTTTATGTCCAAAATTCATCGTCGAGATGATTTTCTCTGGAGTGCTGTCGGACTATTTTATGCTCTAGTATTATGGTATTGTGCCCGCAATATTACAGGAGCAGTACTTCTCGGACAGGCGGCGGCTACGGCATTACTAGTTTCCTCTAACTGGCAAATTATTAAGCTAAGACGAATTATCGCCAACCCCGCATCAGCAGCGGCAGCCAAAAACTTTTCCTTGCTAAGCCGCATTAACGGTTGGTTCAAGCGTAAACAGCCCCAGACCGAACTAACTCCCCCGACTGCGACCAAGCCACCCATGCCCACGGTAACTGAAGAAGAGATTGCTATTCCTGACACCCCTGCTGCAACTCCCCCGACACCAGGAAAAGCAGATACTAAAGCGATCGCCTCCCCTGAGGACAAGAAAACTAAAGACAGGGAAACTAAGGATACTTCTCCCCCCGTTGTCGTCGTTTCAGACAGCGCTACAGATAGTCAACCAGAGGCAAAGCCGGTTGAGACTCCTCCTACAGATGCACCTCCCACAGTCAATCAGACTGACGTTACGTCGAAGCCATCGGTAGATATCGAAATTATTGACAAACCCATCGACCAGACTTCTGAAGAAAGCCCCCAGGACGAAACAGTTGCTGTCGAACCACTACCAACTAAACTACCGGAAGTTGCCACCACTACATCGACTCCCCCAGTAGATGACTCTAGCGCCGATACAGAAAAACTAACCGAAATCATTGACAACGAACCAACAGCAACATTACCCATCAAAGAGAGTGAACCTCCTGCAACACCAGAACCGCCAGAACCCGCACCATCTCCTCTCGACTCTTTAGAAACAGTAGAAGTGGCAGAAGTTCTAGATGCTGCAGACAACCGCCAAGCCGATCACGCTGACGAAATTGAAGTGACAACTACAGATGTTGAAGTTATCGAGGCGGAGCAAACAATAGATGATAAATCTGAGACGAGCGACAAATAAATATAGTCGTGCTAATGAATTTCCTAACAATTATAAGCTGTTCTCTCGGGGGGATTCAGAATTAGCTTGATTCTTATTTACGTCTAATGTGAATTAAAAAATATTGAAACCCTCTAAATTACGTTCTCCAAAGATAAAATTCCCTGGCTTGTCTATCTAAGAAACTCAAATTTTAAAGTTTTCTCAGAGTTGCCTTAAAGGATTAGCGAAACAGCACGTTGCGGAGGTGTCCTCCGTTGAAGTGACTGTTTCAAGAAGCTCCTACGTCGCGTCAGAGCTGAGAGCGCTTAAGGCAAAGCCTTACCATTCGTCTTCGACGATCTGCCCTAAAGGACTTCCTTCGGTCGCGCGTATGCGCTGCGCTAAAAACGAGAAAACTCGAATAAAACTAATCCACATCAGGCGTTATTTAGAATGACTATGAAAGTTAATTGCCATGACGATTGCGTAGAACCTGAAGTAACTTTTCAAACTCTTGCGGCAGGGGAGCGACCGCCTCAATTTCTTGCCCCGATCTAGGATGAACTAGAGATAGTTGGCGAGCATGGAGGGCTTGTCCGGCTAAATTAACTTTAAGGGAACGATTTGAACTATAGGTGCAGTCTCCAACCAAAGGATGTCCGTAATGGGCACAGTGAACCCGAATTTGGTGCGTTCTGCCGGTTTGTAACTGAAACTGCATCAAGCTATAGTTGCCGATTCTGGCTAGAGTTTGCCAGTGGGTGACAGCCTCTCTGCCGCCCTGTTCTACACTCACCACTGCCATTTTTTTGCGATCGCGCTTATCGCGACCGACGGGTAAATCGATTGTTCCTGCTGTATCGGGAAATGAACCGTAAATAATGCCCCAGTACTCCCGCCTAGCTGTTTTTGCCTTAATCTGTGCTTGAAGATGTTGGTGAGCGAGATCGCTTTTCGCCACGACAATCGCCCCGGTTGTATCTTTATCCAGACGGTGCACGATGCCCGGACGTTCAACCCCACCAATTCCCGCTAGGCGATCGCAATGATAGAGCAAAGCATGAACTAAGGTTCCTGTATAGTTGCCTGGAGCGGGATGAACCACCATGCCGGCAGGTTTATTAACGATAACCAGTTCCTGATCTTCGTAGAGAATATCCAGAGGAATATTTTCGGGTGTCAGGTCTAGCTTTTGCGGTTCGGGAATTGTTATCTCAAAGAGATCGCCAATTGCCACCTTGGTTTTTTTACTGCGGCAGACCCCATCCGTCGAACTCACATGACCCTGTTCGATCAGCTTTTGAATCCGAGCGCGAGACAAATCCGGCATCTGTTCTGCCAGCCAGCGATCAAGCCGTTGGTTATTTTCCTGTGCCTGTAGGGTAAAGTGTTGAATGACGATTTCGCTAAATTTTAGGCGTTGGTGATTGAAAGTATGACGTATTTGCGTAGCTTATCCTTTAGGACAAAGTAATCTGTTCGCAGCTATCAGCCGCTAGCTTCTAATATTAAGTGAATCTAAGTCGATAACCTTATTTTCATACCTTGGTTTACCAACTCCAATTTTACTAATAACCCCAATACGAGGTTAGAGTCACGATTACTAGCAGCATAAATGCTCTATCTAAGTTCAATTTTAATCAGTTTTGGCACTAGTTTTCGCTATTATTTTAGATATAGGTAGTAACTCGATCAATATCTAAAAAAAAATTAAAATATTATTGCTCTACATATAAATAGCTTGTCTCTTCATTAATTTGGGAGTTATAAGTTATGCTCCTAGTTCCCATAGCGTATAAATATCAATGACTGGCATTACTCAATCTGCATATAGCGATCGCCAAATTGTTGCTTGGCTTAGAGGCTTATATACTGTTGCCTTGGCTGATGGGCATTACGATCCTGAAGAACAAGAATTAATCGGTCAACTAACCCAAGATTTAGCTGATATTGACGCCCAAGATCGTCTAGAGGAAATCACCCCCGCAGAGTTGGCCGAGTCTTTAGGTGGCGACTCCGAAACCGCCGAAAACTTTTTGCGTACTGCGGTGTTAGTGGCGGTGGCAGACGGGATTTACTCCGCACCAGAATACGAATTGCTGCATCAGTTTAGCGATGCCTTGGGTATTGAAGTTGCCGCATTAAAAGCCCTCGAAAATAATCTCTATAAGCCAGAGGTAGAACTAGAGCCAGAAACAGAACAAGCAGCCCCAGCAGGGGCATCACCCCTAACCCCACCCGAGAATAAACACAAGGGGGTTGATGTACTTCATCCCGTCAAAGATTGGCTCGAAGGTATGGAGGTTAAAGACCCCCGGTTAGCCAAGTTTGTCTGCAAAGTAATTCCGCCCCAGTGTCCTTTTGAGCGCGATATCAACTTGTTTGGTCGGAAAGTGGCTCATATTCCACCTTTATGCAAGTTAAATCCCCTCTACGAGCAGTTTACAATGCTGCGCTTTCGCTCTTTATCCTATCTGGCAGATGAATGTGGTGAAGATGTGACAAAATACGTGCAGTAAATAATCGGTTCTCACTGATAACTTTTTCGCAAGCAGTTCTTCATCCTCTCTAGTGGAGTGAAAGATTGATGCTGTATCTACCCCCAACATTTCCCACATACTCTTAAGCCATATTACAATCAAAAACCAATGCAGTTTATCGATTTAGCAGAAGTAGAAGTAGTCGCTGGCAAGGGAGGAGACGGAATGGTTGCTTTCCGCCGCGAGAAATATGTCCCGGCTGGTGGCCCTGCGGGGGGAAATGGTGGTTGGGGTGGCTCAGTAATTTTGGTTGCCTCAAATCGTTTGCAAACTCTGTTAGATTTTCGCTTTGCCCGCATTTTTAAAGCTGAAGATGGTAAAAAAGGTGGCCCCAATAACTGTACGGGAGCAAAAGGTAACGACCTGATCGTTGAAGTTCCCTGCGGTACTTTAATTACCGATGCCGATACGGGAGAACATATTGGCGATCTAACTCTGGACAGTGAAACTTTGGTTGTTGCCGCTGGAGGAAAAGGCGGCTTGGGCAACAAACACTTTCTCAGCAATCGCAATCGTGCTCCAGAGCATGCCCTACCGGGCTTAGAAGGAGAAGGCAGACGGTTGCGTCTCGAATTGAAGCTGATTGCCGAAGTGGGGATTATTGGCTTACCTAACGCTGGTAAATCGACCCTGATTTCTTCTCTTTCTTCTGCCAAACCTAAAGTTGCCGACTATCCCTTCACGACCCTAGTCCCTAATCTAGGAGTAGTACGCAGACCGACGGGAGATGGCACGGTCTTTGCTGATATCCCAGGATTAATTTCCGGTGCTTCGGCAGGGATTGGTTTGGGTCATGATTTCTTGCGTCATATCGAACGAACTCGCGTTTTGCTACATCTAATCGACGCGACGGCAGATAATCCGATTATCGATTATGAAATCATTCAACAAGAATTAAAAGCCTATGGACATGGTTTGGCAGAACGTCCGCAAATTATCGCCTTTAATAAGATTGATGCCGTAGACGATGATATTTTAGACTTGCTCACTTCCGAACTGTGGGAACTAACTTCTGCTCCGATTTTTCGTGTTTCGGCGGTGACTCGTAGCGGCTTGGGCAATCTAGTCCAGAAGATCTGGCAGATTTTAGATGCAGAAAAATCAGTGACAACCGTCATCAACTAGGGTCAGCCAGAAAAAAGCGCGATCGCATCAAGATATAACTATGATTGTCTGCGTCACGCTGGGGAGTATTTAGTTTTAGCCTGAAAGTTTTGGTCATAATCGGATTAACCAATCAAAGACATTTCAAACAAGTCATGAGTACCCCCCCGAAGCACTGATTCTGTATGTTTCGGTCGATAGCGTTTACCTTGGATCGTCTCAATTGCGCCGCAGACTGCACCCATACTATAGGTATAGCAATCGAAGCAAAGATTAGGACAGAATAAAGAGGTAGAGGAGAGTATAAACAGAGAACTAAAATGCCAG
>JBCBIN010000061.1:0-13156 GCA_038524555.1 Cyanobacteria bacterium J06623_7
GAAATAATTTCTATAAATTTGAAATTAGAGCAGTTAAAACCAAGTAGTTGAAAACACTTAGTTCCCAAGACTTTTTAATGCTATGCAATCTTATTTACCCCAGCAATAGCATCATTGGCGATCTCGCCAATCTTTATCTAAGCTATAAATACTTAAGTATTGACAATAATGGTATTTAAACTATTTAAATCTAATCATTTACAGATTACTTGCTGTTTTTCTAGCTGAGATTTAAGCCGACTGTCTACACCTAATTCTGCATCTTTGAACAGGCGCAAAAACTCACGGTCAAAATGTTTGACTACCGTTGCATTTCTAATGATTATTACGGCTTCATCGTTACGATTGTTTGCCGCCGCCGACCAATTTTGAGAGCCAGAAATTACAGTTTCTTGATCAATAATTGTGAATTTATGATGAAGCTTGTCTCCATAATTTGTGGGCATCGAACCAGCAGTATTGAGAGGATTTACCCAGGGATTGTTGTTGGCTTCGGGTTTACACTGATTTAAAGCAAAAACACCCAATAAATCGAGCAGTTCGCTGTAGTAGCGATAAGCAAAACTACGGTCGAATACAGCTTTAATTTTGATTCCTTGCTGAAATTGACGCTGTAAGCGATCGGCTAATTCCTGCTCGCTAAAGACAAACAGCGCTATGTCGATTGATTCCGTTGCCGCCTCAATTTCCCGTCCAATTAAACCATTAGTCGTTAAGTTCCAGTCCCGCCGGTTAGAGGTGGGCGCAAACTGGACTACAACCTCCGTATTTTGCCATTTAACCGACTGTGGTTCTCGCCATGGCTTAGCCAAACCAAACTGACTTTTGCTACCTAGAGCGGTGTTGCTCCACATGTAGTCAAATTCTTCGCCAAACAAACTCGCTACCTGAGGCTGGTCGATCCGCAACAGATGATTGATATTGCCCCTCGTTGCTAAATTATCTGGGTCCCCAAACAGGCCACTCCAGGTAAAGTTAGCCGAACCTAGCACCAGAATTTGCCGGTCGATCACCATAAACTTATGGTGCATTAAGCCGCTACCTCGGGAACCATCGGCAGTATCATCGATAACTTCAACCCCTGCCTGCTGTAGAATTTTTAAGGCATCTCTGCGATTGATTTCCGCCGCACTCAAATGACCGTCGCGGTTGAGATCGACAAAGCTAATGTACTGCTGATATTTTTGGCGATCGCGAGGCTTTAAGGCAGATACTTCCGGCGAACTCAAGGTAGCCCAGGAACGACTGTAGTTATTGTCTAAAATAATTCTGACTCTAACCCCTTCTTGCTGTTTGGCGGCTAAAGCCCTAGCTACCCCCGGTAGGTTGAGTTCCTGCACTGCGAGATCGATGGAAATCTGAGCCTGAGAAATTGCTTCAATAATTACCGCTTCTAGATTATCTCCCGAGCGCTCGAGCTGACGATAAGGTTCCTTATAGGTTCTGTCTGTTTGCCGATGATTAAAATAAGCCCGAATCAATTCATCCTGGGGCAGAGGCTCAATTTTAGAGGTAGCCTGACAACCAACCCCGCAAAAACCGGCGAGAAATATCCCAGCCCAACGATACATATCAGCTTTAGCTCTTGCTTAAAAATAGACTGCTACAGAATAAACAAATAACTGGTAATCGACCAGGATTAAGCGAGAAAAAAGTTGCCGGGGCTGATGCCAGGCTGAGGTGTTGGAGGTGATAAAATACTCAAAATCTAAACTTATTAACTTTAAGCCGTTTTTTCTCTCTTCGTCAGATAGAACGACCGGGTATAACTTAGGCAAACATAAAATATGTCGAGACTTAATATTATTCGCTCTACTACCCCCTACTTATTATTGCTACTATTAATTGGTTTGACACCTCAACTTCACGCTCAGGAGGCAGTCGAAGAATCGGCAACGCCAGAGTTAAGCGACGAACAGGAACCAGAAACGCCCGAACCATCGGCCAGCGTTTTTAGCATTGAAGGTGCTGCCCAACTAATGACAGAAGCAGACCGCGCTATTGACGCTCAAGAGTATGAAGTTGCCGCCCAAAAACTACAAAATGCTCGGCAGATTTATAATCAACTGTCTAATTTCTATCTTCAGCTTTTTAACAGCTTTACGGGATTGGATAATACCGCCGCCGAGTCCCATCGTAAAAAGGCTCTAGATACCAGTCTCGAACGAGATCGGGCAACCTACCAATTGGCTCTAGTTCATCGGGCGCAAAACAAGTCAGAACTGTCTATTCCTTTGTTAATTCAGATTATTACTTCCCAAAGCCCCGGGATTGGTCTCGGTCGCAAAGCTTACGACCAGCTCTTAGAAATTGGCTTTGTCGATGTTCCCTATACCCAGCCAAAGCCAGGTGAAGTAGAATCACCCCCCACCGCACCACAGCCTAATGTAGCCCCAGAACAACAGCCACAGCAGCCCCCCACCGAAGGGCAAGTCCCCTCCGCACCCATTCCCAATCCTTAAGCCGGAGAAGCGATCGCCACTAGGTTTTGTTTTAGGTCTTTTTGCCTAAAATAAATGTAGAATAGTTATTCCTCAGTGGATCGGGTAAATATTAAGTTTCGAGTGATCGCTCATTCACATTGATTAGGGACACCTATTTGAGTCACACTAATTTTAACCAACTGTAAGCTGCATAACTATGATTAGCCCAGAACAAGTACAAACCATGATTCAAGAGCGGCTCAGCAATGCCGAGGTAAAAGTTGTTGGCGATGGACAGCATTTTGAAGCCATTATTGTTTCTCCCGATTTTGCCGGGAAAACTAGAGTCAAGCAACATCAGCTAGTTTATGGGGCGCTACAGTCAGAGTTAGCATCAGAGACCATTCATGCCCTGTCTTTAAAAACCTATACTCCTGAAGCTTGGCAGGCTACCGGTCAAACCGTTTAGCGTTTTCCGCCTATCAACTCAGTCGGCAAATACCTCCCAGTCAGACACAACTAATTGTCTACAGCAGCAGCTATAGGCAACAGACAATCGATAAATAAATAATTAGAAAATAGTTAGAGCTTATGACACCTGAAGTAAAAGCAAGAATCGACCAGCTCGTTAACGACAACAAGATTATGGTCTTTATGAAGGGATCTAAACTGATGCCTCAGTGCGGTTTTTCTAATAACGTCGTACAGATTCTCAATACTTTGGGAGTCCCTTACGAAACTCTTGATATTCTTGCCGATCCAGAGATTAGACAAGGAATTAAAGAATATTCTAATTGGCCGACTATTCCCCAAATCTATCTGAATGGCGAGTTTGTTGGCGGTTCCGATATCGCGATCGAACTCTATCAAAGCGGCGAACTTCAGCAAATGGTTGAGGTAGCCCTAGCTTCGTAATCTTGTCAATTTAACAGATAATTGTTTGGCGATCGCCAGATAGGTAACTTATTACTTCTCTAGCGATCGCCGATTAATTGACCCTGTTCCCTAAATCTTTTTCCCGCTTCAATAAATTGATTTGTTGCTTAAAAGTTTAACTCTTGGGAGTTAATAATAGTCGGGATCTACTTCCATCTGAGTTTGAGGATTTGCCAACTCAAAATTCGAGGGATCGCGCAAAAAGTTTAAAGCCCGATCTTCGAGATGATGAATATAATGTTGCTCGATAAAATTGCTGTTGCGCAGACAAGAAATATATCCATCTAGATAAAGTCGAATCTCTTCGTAGCTATATCTTCGGCGCCAGAGATCGACCATACCGTCAGTAATCTTTTGATAGTGTCGAATTGTTTGGGGGTCTTCAAGCATCATAAGTCTGATTGGGCTATCCTGCTTACTTTTTAGCGGGGGCAATAAAGATTATTAAGTTTTCTATTGTTTTATATTTTATCAAAACAATCGGCTTAAAAGTCTCAATTTTCCCTAGAGGTTGTTCGTTGCTCCCTAATCAGTTCTAGATTAATGACCAAGGTAGCGGGTAAGAGAGCATCGATTCATCCGGTTCATCAACGATTGCGAAAGCGTCGTAAACTTTGCTACAAAAATTGTTTTGTGCCTCTGCTAGCCTGGTATTCATCAGGTTTTTTCAGCCATAGTGAGGCAAAAGTGATTTCAGCGCATATTCTAATAGTTGAAAGTAACCCTCACCTACGCTCATTACTCGGTTGGCACTTGCAGCAGGCAGGTTATGTTGTGAGCCAGTCCGGTAGCTTAAAACAGGCTCAAGATTCTTTCTCTCGATATCAGCCTACCATTGCCATTGTTGATTCTGACCTACCCGACGGTAGTGGTTTGGAATTATCTTACTGGCTCTATCAGCAGCAAAATCCCTTGATTCTATTGCTCTCAGCTAAGAGTGGCGAACAAGATGTGGTGAAAGGTCTGAAAACCGGTGCGGATGATTATCTGACTAAGCCTTTTGGCATGCAGGAGTTTCTAGCCCGAGTCGAAGCCCTAGTTCGTCGTCGCCGTTTTACAACTATGGCACCCCTGTCAATGGAGTGCAAAGATTTAAAAATCGATCTGGCTCAAAGACGCGTTCAGTTAAAAGGCAGCTTTATTGAGTTAACGCCGCAAGAATTTAGCCTACTTTATGTCTTAGCTCAAGCAGAAGGTAATCCTCTGAGCCGCTCGGAATTGTTACAGCGAGCCTGGCCCGAGGCAATTGATAATCCCCGTACCGTAGACACCCACGTTTTGTCTCTGCGCAAAAAAATTGAAGCCAATCCCCGACAGCCTAGCATCATCCAAACGGTACGCAATGTAGGCTATCGTTTTAACCCAGAGCTAATTGAAAATGAGCCGACGATATCGCCGCCGATGGCTTATAGCGATCGCTCTCAAGTCAGTCGTTTACATCGCGGTGTTTAACTTAAGAGAAGCATAGACTAGAAGACTGGATAGCTTTTAAGACCATTCTTCTGCCTCTTGCCCTTGCAGTTCAAATATTTTTTGGCTGACTTGAGTCCAGTTAGCATCATTAGCCGGAACATCTAACCCCAAGCTACCTCGTTCGAGCAATAGCAGGCGATCACAAATACCCTGCATCTGTTCTAGCTGATGATTGACGAGCAAAATTGTTAAGTTCTCTTCTCGATTGAGCTGCCTCAAAACTTTTAATAAATTAGCCGCCGTAGCCACGTCCAGAGCCGATGTCGGTTCATCTAACATGAGTATCTGAGGTTTCATGATCAGTGCCCGGGCGATCGCTAAAATTTGCCTCTGCCCTAAAGATAACTGTAGTTCGGTTTTCGTCAGTAAGGCAGAGGGAATTCGTAGCCGGTCGTTCCATGATGCTATCTCAGTCTGAATTTGCGACTCTGGGTACTGCTGTAGCTTCAGTGGATAACTCAAAGCCTCGATCACGGTCATGCCGAGTAACTTTGGTTCTTGAGGTGCTAAAACTAAGCGGCGACGCAGCTCTAGCGCCGTATATTCTTGATACTCTTTTCCCGCCAGATAAATTTTGCCCTGGTGGGGAGAAACCAGACCATTAAGTAGTCTCAGCAGAGAAGTTTTGCCTGCTCCCGATACCCCAACTATACCGACAATTTCTCCCGGTAGAATGCTAAAAGATATCTCTCGCAATAGTAGATCGGCACCGATGGTTGCTTGAAGACTGACCCGCTCTAAATTTAATATTGGTGCCACAGGAAGCTCGCGATTCCCCAGCACTCCGTCAAAACTCATACATCGTTAGGCTAGAGATAAATTAGGTGCATTATTTTTCAGCATAGTATATTAAGCTTAAGTGAGTGATAAGCAACCAAACGTTAACTTTGCTGCCAAGGTCTCCAATTAAATATTTAATTTAAAGATAAATATGCTGCACTATCTAAATTAAATTCTAGTTAGAGAACCAGATCGAGCAAACCGGGGTTAAAGCCGATTAGTAATGTAGCGGAATTATCTGCCAATTTTTCTAGCTCTTGAGTTAGGATGTGACGGCAAGATTGAAGATTCATGCTAACAACATTCTGTAACTCAACTGCCATTGCCAGAGGAAGATATTTTGAAGCTGAAAAAACTTGGAAATTGGTTTTCTGATGAAGAGCCAGAAAAAAATGAGCCCAAAGACCAACCAGCTTCGCCGACAAACGAAGCATTAGCAAAGCAACAGTTAAAAATAGATAAGCTCCAAGAAAATTTACAGTCAACCCAAAAAGAGCTAGCTCAAGCAGAAGCACAGCTACAAATCTATCAAGGTTTTCAAATTGAACTGGGAGAAACCCAGCTTCGGCTACAGCAAAATCAAGTCGAGCTACAGCGCTACAAAAAAGAACTATTCGAACGACAAAAGCAATTCAGCCAGCTAGAAGGCGAACACAAATCCGCCCAACAAACCCTGGCCAAAATTAGTGAGGGGAAAGACTGGCTCAAACAGCTCGGGCTGCCCGTGCGGGTGGTCGATATTCAAAAAAAAATTCCCAAAGGAGACTTTGAAACACTCTGGGGCTTTGGAATTGTAACTCCGAAAGTAGACACGATGAGCGCCCATGGGGCAATTTTAGTGAGAGGGTGGGTCTTGGGCAAAAAATCTGAGTCTCAAACAGTTAGAGTACTATATCAAGGCAAAATCTTGCTCGATACGGAGGTCAACTGCCGTCGTTTGGGAGTTGCCCAACGGTATCCCGATATTACTGCCGCCGCCAACAGTGGTTTTGAGTTTTCATTAGCAGTAGCGGGTATTCCCGCAGAGACAGAACTTTGTCTGGAGGCAGTATTGAAAGATAATACCGTTATTCCTCTCTGTAATCTGCTTTTAACTCCAGAAAATGAATCAATTGACACATAAAACCAGTTTAAAAGTTGGTTAAACTGAGACAAAGTTACTCCTAGGGATACAGCCGTGCTGTCAGTAATCTTAAGAAAATATTAAAAAAGTACCTTAGCGTTTACAATGAAACTTAAGGTGTTCGGAGGAACAAAGTGTTTACAAGACTGGCACAACAGCATCGTCGATTTGTTCGAGATTTAGTCATGACTCTACAGGCACTAGCGATAGTGCTAGAAAACCAGGGCTATCTGGCATCCTGCTATACCTGCGGGGGAGAAATGAACAGCGCTTCGTTTATGGTGAGCTTAGGAGACGATCATCTCATCCGCTTTTTGGTTTCAGATTATGGTATCACCTGGACGGAAATGAGAGACGATCGCGAGTTGATGAAGTTAGAAGGGGCGGAGGCGATCGCCCAACTACAAGATTTAGCCGACCTAGTTAAATATCAAGCTCCAGCTAATTTAGCAGCACCATCTCAGCCAGAAAGCTCTAGCCTACAGCACATTTAAGCTATATCTCCACTTAAGATGAGGTAAAATCAAAGACAATCTAGACCCAGGTTAGTAATTTAGTCTGGGTCTGTTTTCGATTTTAAATTAATTAGGAATTAAAGCATTAAGCGATTAACCGCGACAGATACCATTCGGATAAATTTAACGGCTCACTTCCATACCTCGTTCCCGTAGCTGCTGCATAAAAAACTCTTCGAGGGAGGGTCTAGCTAACTGAATATTAACCAAACGCGCTTCCGTCTGGCTTAGCTGTGCTACAAACCGATCAGGTGCAACTTTTAGCTGACCGTGCCAATATTGGTTTTCTTGAGTGAGATGACTCATCCAGGGAGAGAGAGTTTCCATGTTGCCTTGGGCTACTGTCGCCTGATAAGCGTTGCTGGTTCCCAACAGTTCATCCAAAGAACCCTGACAGATTAGTTCCCCCAGAGCGAGAAAAGCAATGCGATCGCAGATTTGCTCGATATCCGACAAAACGTGAGAATTAAAAAAGATGGTTTTGCCCTGCTGCTTGAGAGACAAAACAATTTGGCGCATGCGATAGCGACCCATTGGATCTAAGCCCGACATCGGTTCATCCAAGAAGACTATTTCTGGATCGTTAATTAGTGCTTGAGCCATACCAACCCGCTGCAACATGCCCTTCGAGTACTGCTTGAGCTTTTTCTTCCGAGCAGTCCCTTGAGCCAACCCCACCAAATCGAGCAATTCGGCAATACGTTGTTTCTGCTTACTTTTGGGGATTTGAAATAGTCCCCCCACAAATTCTAAAAATTCCCAGGCAGTTAAAAAATCATAGAGATAAGCATTTTCGGGGAGGTAACCAATTTTCTGCTTGATCCGGCGATCGCCAATAGGTCGCCCGAAGATAACCGCTTTCCCCGTTGAGGGACGAGTAATACCCAACAGAGTTTTGAGAAGAGTCGTTTTACCCGCACCGTTAGGCCCCAGCAGTCCAAAAGTCTCGCCTCGGTAGATATTTAAGGAGCAGCTTTTTAAAGATTCAACTTTTTGATTCAGCCAAAAACCAGTGCGATAGGTCTTACTCAAGTTCCAGGTCTGCACTACGGGGGTAGAATCGTCGAACTCTTTGGTAGAAGACAGATCGGTAGAATGCATAAATGACAATCGCCTACAAAATTATTCTTCTATATAGTTCCCAGTTTCTCCCCTGTGATTAACACTTTTGACAAAATTTTTGGTCGAGTTCATCGAAAAAATATCGACTGACTCCGTAAATTCACTTATTGTAAATATAATTTATCTAATTTAATTTATTTATTTATTTAATTTCAACTGCCGCGGCTAGTTTTATCAGATATGAATATTTTGTTTGTGATCACTAGAGCCGATGCCATTGGTGGGGCTCAAGTGCACGTTAAAGATTTAGCGATCGCCTTACAGCAAGACCGGCATAAGGTATTGGTTTTGACCGGCGAGGCAGGAGTCTACAATCAAGATTTAGAACAGGCAGGAATCGAATCAGTGTCCTGCAAAGATTTGCAAAAGCAGATTAGTCCCTTTGCCGACGGTAAGAGTCTCCGCTATATTCTGCATATTATTGAGCTGTTTCAACCCGACCTGATTGCGGCCCATTCCAGCAAAACAGGCATTCTTGGTCGCCTGGCCAGTAAAATTACTCATATTCCCTGCATTTTCACAGCTCATGGTTGGTCTTTCACCACGGGCATTCCCGAACCCAACCGCACAATTTACCGCTGGCTGGAAAAACTTACGGCACCCCTAGCTGACAAAATAATTTGTGTCTCAGAATACGATCGTCAAATTGGGCTTAAAGCCAAAATGGATCGGGCAAAATTGCTCACAGTTAACAACGGCATGAAAGACATTACCCCAGAATTACAGGCTAATCCCGCTGACAGTGACCCTGTGAAGGTTGCCATGGTCGCCCGTTTCGACCGACAGAAAGACCACGATACTCTAATTAAAGCCTTTAAAGACCTCAATGCCAAACTAATTCTCATTGGTGATGGACCAACATTAGCCACTACCCAGCAAAAAGTAGCACGATTAAACATGAGCGATCGCGTCGAATTCTTGGGTTTTCGTCAGGATATTGCCGAAATTTTGTCTCAGGTGCAAATTTACACCTTAGTTTCTAATTGGGAAGGGTTACCCTGCACGATTATTGAAGCCATGCGGGCTGGGTTACCGGTAGTGGCATCAGATGTTGGCGGTGTCAAAGAAATCGTCTTGGATGGACAGACTGGTTATGTAGTCGATCGCGGTGATGCAGTCACACTAAGTCAAAAGCTCAGCTACCTAATTTCCAACCCCGCCGCCAGAATTAGCATGGGTATTATGGGTCGTCAAAAGTATGAATCCCAGCTGACGTTTCAACATATGTATGAGCAAACTCTCTCCGCTTACAAATCGGCACTTGTTCGACCTTAAGCCAACTGTCTGACTGCAAATCTATTTCTGTCAGTTCGTTAATCGATTCAACTTGTTAATTTATCAATTTAGTCCCTCAACTCAGTGAATCAGCCTATCTTACTATCGACACCACACCTGGGCACGCAGGAATTAAAATTCGTACGCGAAGCTTTTGATACCAACTGGATCGCTCCGGTCGGGCCACATATAGATGCCTTTGAACGGGAGTTTACGCAAGCGATTGGCTCCAACTATGCTGCCGCACTATCTTCGGGAACGGCAGCCCTACACCTAGCGCTGAAGTTAGTGGGGGTAGAAGCAGGAGACGAAGTTTTTTGTTCTACCTTTACCTTTATTGCCAGCGCTAGTCCGATTACTTACCTCGGTGCCAAGCCAGTTTTCATCGATAGCGATCGCTCCTCCTGGAATATGGATCCCGAACTTTTGGCTCTAGCTCTAGCACGCAAAGATAAACAGGGAAAGCTACCTAAAGCAGTAGTGGTGGTACATCTTTACGGTCAAAGTGCCGACCTCGAACCGATTGCTAAATTGTGCGATCGCTACGAAATTCCTCTAATCGAAGATGCCGCAGAAGCCTTGGGCGCAACCTACAAAAATACCGCTCCGGGAACCTGGGGACAGATGGGGGTTTTTTCCTTTAATGGCAACAAAATTATTACCACCTCTGGCGGGGGCATGCTGGTTTCTGACGATCCTCAGGCGATCGCCAAAGCAAAGTTTTTAGCAACTCAGGCAAGAGACCCCGAACC
The DNA here is from genome assembly GCA_038524555.1 of Cyanobacteria bacterium J06623_7. Classification (GTDB taxonomy): domain Bacteria; phylum Cyanobacteriota; class Cyanobacteriia; order Cyanobacteriales; family Xenococcaceae; genus Waterburya. The sequence continues at coordinate 10,400 of JBCBIN010000061.1, forward strand.
TCATTACGAACATACAGAAATTGGCTTCAACTACCGTCTCAGTAATGTTTGTGCTGGTATCGGTCGGGGACAGCTAGAGGTGTTAGAGGAGCGAGTTGCTGCGCGCCGCCGTAATTTTGATTTCTACGTTCGAGCCTTAGAAGATCTGCCGGGAGTCGAATTTATGCCCGAAGCTGATTTTGGTACTAGCACCCGGTGGCTAAGCTGTATGACATGCGACCCTGAAGTAGGGGGCATTGACCGGGAAGAAATTCGACGGGAACTTTTAAAACATCAAATCGAAACTAGACCTGTTTGGAAACCCATGCATTTACAACCCGTATTTACTGGATGCGAATGTATCAATAATGGTGTGGCAGAAGACCTATTTCAAACAGGTTTATGTTTGCCTTCTGGCTCTAATTTAACGGAAGCAGAATTGAGCCGAGTAACAGCCGAAATTAGAAGATTGTATCGTAAATGACTTGCTTTTGATTCGTGTCAAAATGAAAGTTTTTATCTGATTTTTGATTATTAGGCTATTATAATCTAAGCACTTTTACGTATGTATTTTCTTTTAAAGTAATTTTAAATAACGCTACTAATAAATAACTATAACAATTGATTATGAACTCTTCATCAGGCTCTTTAGACACTGAACGATACTGGCAAATGCTAAAAAGACGCTGGGTGCCAGGCTCTTTAGTTTTTCTGGCGGTGCTAACTTTGGGCGTAGTGGCTAGCACGATGAAGAAGAGCGTTTATGAAGCAGATGCCAAAATCAAGTTTAAAGGAAGCAGCGTCAATGATACTTTATCTGACGTTAGTAAAGCTTTAGGTGCATTTTCGCCAATTGCCGAAGAAGGAAATCCAATTGATACAGAGGCAGAAGTACTCCGTTCTGTACCTTTAATTAAGAAAACTATTAACGATCCCGAGCTTCAGCTCAAAAATGACGCTGGGGAAAAATTAAGCGTTACTGATTTTCTCAAAAAGCTCAAGGTGGGTTCGATCGCCGCCACGGATATTTTAGAAGTAAGCTACGTCAGCGAAGACCCCGAGGAAGCAGCTAAGGTAGTCAACACTCTGGTTAAAAACTATCTAGACAACAATTTAGTCGTCAATAAAGCGGAAGCAGTCTCCGCCAAAGAGTTTCTCGAAGAACAGCTCCCCAAAGTACAGGCATCTCTACGAGAAACAGAAACAGCAATCCGGCAGCTCAAGGAAAGCAACGATTTTGTTGCTCCAGATGAAGATACCAGAGCTTTAATTGAAGGTTTAAGAGAGCTACAGGCAGAGATTGCTGAGGCGAGAGGAGAAATGGCCAATGCCAACTCCCAGGCCAGCTATATTCGCAGCAAGTTGGGTCTAACTTCAGAACAAGCGGTAGTGTTAACGACGGTCAGCCAGTCTCCAGAAATCCGAGAAACCATCTCTCGGCTACAAAATGCCGAATCAGAATTGGCGATCGTCCAGTCTCGCTTTACCCCCAATAGTCCTAATGTCGTCGAGCTTCAGGAACAGGTCAACTCTTTAGCAGATTTGCTAAGCAAGCAAACTATTGCCATTGGCGGGCAGCAGGCAAAAGACATTATCGATAAAATCACCACTGGGGAAATTCAGGAACAGCTAACCAGTGAATTAATTCAGCTAGAGGCCAATAACTTTGGTTTGAGACAGCAGATTGCCAGCCTAAGCGAAATTGAAGCGGGTCGCCGCAACAAAATTAGAAAAGTACCCCAGCTAGAACAAAAGCTCAGACAGTTAAACCGAGAGTTAGAATCTCTAGAATCTACCTATAAGGTATTGTGGCAGCAACTCCAGACCGTACGCATTGCCGAAAGCCAAGACCCGGGAAACGTGCGGGTCATTTCTAATGCGATCGTACCAAATAAACCGATTTCTTCTCGGGCGGTGGGTTATTTAGCCTCAGGTTCCCTCGCGTTTCTGGCGGCGGCAGGGGTCATCTATCTGCTCGAAATTACCGACAAATCTCTCAAAACGATTGATGAGGCCAAGCAACTGTACGGCTATAGTTGGCTGGGCACCATTCCTGGTGTCGATAAGATTAAGGTTTTAAATCTACCTGGTTCTAAGCAAGACGACTCAGTTCCCAAGATAGTAGTGCGAGACTACCCCTCTCTACCTTTGAGCGAATCTTACCGGATGTTGCAGTCTAATATTAAATTCCTCAATTCCGGTCGTTCGGTCAACAGTATTGTCGTCACGAGCGCTGCGGGACAGGAAGGGAAATCTACCATTGCTGCTAATCTAGCTGCATCTATGGCTCAGGTGGGGAATAAAGTTCTCTTGGTGGATGCTAACCTCCATCATCCAATGCAGCATCAAATTTGGCAGACCCACAACGAAAACGGCTTGAGCAACGTTATTGCCGAACAGCTAGAGCCTAAAATGTTGATGGAAGAGGTCTTGCCCAACTTAGATTTGTTAACTTCAGGCACCATGATTCCGTCTTCGGCGGCGATACTCGATTCTCAAAGAATGAGGATGTTAATCGATCGCTGGTCTGAATCCTATGACTATGTAATTTTTGATACACCATCTCTCGATATGACGGCGGATGCCCCGATTATGGGTCGTATTGCCGACGGCGTATTGTTGGTGGTCAAACCAGGTTCGGTAGATCGCGCTCAGGCTTCCTTTACCAAAGAAATTCTCGACCAGTCGGGATTGAACATGCTTGGGGTCGTGTTTAATCGAGTAGCATCTCAGTTCGATTCTCGTCCTTATGCCGCCGCTGCTCCTATCTCTGAGCCG
>JBCBIN010000062.1:0-13150 GCA_038524555.1 Cyanobacteria bacterium J06623_7
TCTTTGATTAAACCAGCTAAATCGAAAACAAAAGTCGTGCTGTTGAAATTGTATTTACCGTCAATTTCATACCTCTTCGTACTGAGCAAATCGTGTAAAGACCATAAATCTTCTAGCTTGGTAATCAGGGGAGCGCGATCGCGAACGGTAGCAATTAAAGCGGCAGTTTCTCTGGTATAAGCTGTCTGAAGAGCTTGCTGGGCGATATTTTTTTCTGCTTCAGATAATTGAATTTTACTCACTATAAATGGAAATAACTAAATTTTGAAATGGAATAGACTAGCCGATTAGCATCATGAGAAAACTTCAAAGCCAATTATTTTGGTGCAAGAGGCTCTGAAGTTTAAAAACTGACTCAAACTTTAACGAATTAACGAGCTAGTTTTAATAACTCTTTGGGAGATGCTAGCAGATCGATCGCCACAAAGAAAATCTGATTTTCGGAATTAAGCAAGAATCTCCAGAACATATTCATGCCCACACCAGCGCCAAACCAAGGAGTTTGAACTTTTCCTGTAACCTTGACTTGGGTGTATCCGTCTTCAATGGGTTCTTCTACGCCGCGAGTCGGGGCAAACTTTAGGTTAGGACACTCTTCTTTGAAAAACCGAAATACGGCATCTTTACCGACGATAGTTTTTGAAGGGAGGCTGTAGCGCACCATCTTCGGCAAATAACTTGTTAGCTCTTCAAAGTCATTCGCGTTGAGCAAATTCATATAGTTCAATACCGTACTATTAGTCACGCCTTCGATATTGACTTTGGTTCTTTTAGACATTTCTGTAGGCGGCGCAACGGGTTCACTCACGCTCTCAAATTTACCCATTTTGTCTGTATCGAATCCCATATCGACTACAGTGTTGCGCAGCACCGTAATTTGCTGACCAGAATCCAATCCCTGTAGCGTTGTCAATAATGCTTTTGCGTTAGCAGACGGGGTATAACCTTCGGGGATAGGTGCAACTACACCCTGTTCCATTAGCTTACCGAGTTTATACCAAAAACCTAGCTTAACTATTTACATTTTTAGATAGAGCTAATTCAAATTTTGGTTTACGGCTGAAAGTTAGATGAAGAAGACGAACAAACTCAAACAAGACGACCATAATCTAATTTGATTAGGCGATCGCACTGGTCGAAATAGCGATCGTCATGGGTTACGGCAATCACTGTTTTACCGCGCTGTTTTAATTCTGGTAAAAGCTTTTGATAGAATACTCGCTTGAATACGGGGTCTTGGTCTGATGCCCATTCATCAAAGATATAAATAGGGCGGTCTTCTAAGTAGGCGGTGAGTAAAGCGAGGCGTTTGCGCTGTCCCTGGGAAAGATTCACCGTCGAGAACACGCCGTCTTTAATGGTGACTTTATTGTCGATTTCTAAAAGCGCTAAGTAAGCCTCTATCTGCTGCTGTTGGCTGGTATCGATCCCAATTAGGCGATCAAACAAATAGAAGTCATAAAAAATAACGGAAAACTGCTGGCGATACCATTCGCGGTTTTGGTCGGTGATAGGTTCGTTATTAAATAATATCTTGCCGCGATCGGGGCGATATAAACCCACAATCAATTTAACGAGAGTAGACTTGCCGCTACCGTTGCCACCCACAATAAAAACAATTTCTCCGGGCTGGAACTTTAAGTCGATATTTTCTAGGGCAAACCTGTCTGCTGTATTCTCCCCACGATAGGCATGATTGACACTAACTAATTCTAAACTCGACCAGTGGCGGGGTAATTCTCCCTGGGGCAAATCGGGTTCGGTAACCGGTTCGGCTAAAGATAATCCGAGAGATTCTACTTTTTTGAGAGATATATTGGCTTGGGTTAATTGGGGTAGAGAATAGACTATTTCGCTAATGGGATTGATGGCATATAGCACCGCCAGAGCATAGCTAGAGATGGTTGCTGGGGTGGCACTCTCTAGCTGGGGAAACACAAAGATAATTAAACCGACGGGCACAAAAAACAGCAGTATACCGGTGGAACCAGCCAATGCAAAAGCAGTGATGGCTTTAATCCAATAGTATTTTGCTTCTTGAGCCGTAGGCTTGAGTTCGGACTGAATAAAATCATGACGTCGGGGACGATGTAGCTTGAGTTCTTTAGTGCCGCCAGTTAGAGCACGAAAGTGTTGAAATAAAACATCTTGAGTCTGGCGACTACGATTGAAAAACTTGATGCCCTGTTGTTGGATCGAAACATAGATACCATAGCCTGCCAAAATGCTACCCAAAACCATCACAAACAGCAGCGGTGATAGCCAACATAGATAAGCAAATACCCCAAGCAATACTGCAAAGTTGACCAAGAGTATCGCCAGCTGAATTGACGCTCCGGCGATCGCATTTATATCTCCGGTTAATGCAGCTAGCAGCTTAGGTGTGCCAACTGTTTCCAAATGCTGTAGGGGGCAGTTAAGAATTTTCTGAGTTATGTCCAGACGCAGGCTATAAACGATCTCCTGGGATAGGCGAGTAATCATCACCCAGCTAATAAAGCGAAATAGCCAGAGCAAAAGACCCAGCCCGATAAATGCCCAGAGTAGCCATTCGGGGGGATTAGGCAAATTGGAGATCGCATAATTAATAACGGCAATCATGCCCGCACTACCCATCCCGCTAATTAAACTAGCGATCGCCGCCAGAATAAAGGTTACACCGGAATTTTGCAACAGTAGACGAATAATTCTCATCGAACTCGCGCGACCTTGAGCAACGAGTTTAGGCTAGCGTAAATAGACTCATGATTGCCGAGACTGGCTATGTTCTAAAACGACCGGAATTATTCTACGGGTTTAGTTCGCGACTAGAGATTCTACCGATTGATAAATAGCTGTAACTTCATCGGCTAGCTTTTGCAACTGCTGGATTTCTTGCTGGCGCTGTTCCCCAGTATTGGCTTGTTCGGCGAGCAAACTATCTAGTTCTGTCTGTCGGGTGGCAATATCTTCATTAAGACGCTCCATTACCTGCCGATGATATTCATCAAAACAGTCTTGAATTGTCTCTGCTAACACCTCCTGCTGTTGTTTGGCGATCGCCGGTAAGGTTTTAACAAACTCTTTTTTAGTTGCCCGAAGCAACTCTTGTCTGGCTCGATCCGCTTGAACTGCCCCTACTCCTAAGCTAGTAATAGCAATACCAATTGGGTTAATAAAAATGCCCGTAAAGATGACTAAAAAACTGCTGATGCCAATTACTGCCAGCCAGTTAACGAGAATATTTTTCCAGTTAAAGCCCACGGCGGCTAAAGCAACCCCCGCCACATTACCCGTAGCTAAAGAGAAGAAACCCATGGCCCACTTTGCCCAACCAGGAGAATCGTCTTCGTTAAGATTGTTTTCAATAAGAAGACGCTCGCCAATCAGCTTTTCATCAATTCGCTCGATTAGCTGACGGTAATTTGCTCCCTGAGTCGCAGCACTTTCAGCTAGCTGTAGAAAGGCCAGCTCTAGCTCTTTTTCAGCTATTAATTCCCACCGAGCTAGTTTATCCTGAAGGTATCGCTCGAAAGCTCGTCGAAATTCCCGATTAAATTCTTCTCGCTTATCCTGACGCAGAAAATCAAAAAATTCGAGACTGGGTTGGTAGGTAACAAAATCAGTTTCAAAAGTATCTCCCAGCCCTAAAACATAATTTTGGAAAGAGTTAAGCAGATTTTTGGTTTGTTTATCCCGCATGTGAATAATCTCAGCGCTAAAATTTTTGCCGATCTCCTGTAGCTGCTCAAATTCTGGCTTGACTGAAACGACTTTTTGCCTCAACTCTTCTAGATCTTCTTGCAATAGGGGAATTCGCCGTCGCACAGATTCTGTCAGGCGATCGCAGATTTGTTTGGCTACCATTTGCGCCTGTTTAAATTCGGTAGCGGCTCGGTTTGTAGTCAAAAACTGCTCTAAACTGCTGCTAAACTTACCAAACCCAGTACTGCTCAAATCGGCGTCAGCATCTTTAAGACGCTGACGCAGAGCATTAAGCGCCGACACTTCAAATACTCTCTGCTCGTATAGATCCTGTCCCTCAATCTGGCAATATTCAGCGAGGTTAGCGCGAAAGACTGTCTGAACTTTAGCTTCGGCCGACTCTAACTCTGAGGGATCGTCTATATCCACCAATCCCTTACGAATTTCATCCCAACCGTTGAGTAAAAAGAAAATTGCCAAGCCACGGTCTTTGAGATAGTTTTCCAGGTAGCGACGCTCTCCCATGGTCATAGGCTGCACTGCCCGCATGACAAATAAAACTGCCTGACAGTTGTAGAGATATTCTAAGGAGAGTTTATTACGGGCTTCGGTATCGTTTAAGCCAGGAGAATCAACAATTTCAATTCCCTGAGCCAGTAGGGGCAAAGGATATTCGATCGCGGCATATTCGACTTCGGGAAAGGCTAGAGCATCTTGTTGCTGTAGCTGTTTGGCTTCGTCGGGGTCGATGGTATATTGCTGTTTAAACTGACTGAGTTCTAAATATTCTGGAGGGCGATCGCCTTTAAAGTACACGATTGCTTGGGGTTTATCTCCATAGCGCAACACGGTTAACAAAGCCGTACAGGGATTAACATCACTCGGTAGAATTTTCTCGCCTAATAAAGCATTAAGAAAGGTACTTTTTCCTCGTTTGAGATCCCCTAATACTAGTAACCTAAAAACACCTGACTGCAAATTTTTACTCGTAGCTTTAACGTCTTTAAGCTCTCGTTCTAAACTCAATTCGAGCTTGCTTTTGGTAATTACTGTCGCCATGTTGTCGAGGCGATCACCCAGCTTGATTTTAGTTTGTAGGAGCTGGGATAAATTTTGCGTAAGATTCATTTTTATTAAAATAAGATAAGTAAGGGAGGTAAATCACACCAGAAAATAAATAATTAATTTATTGAGATTGATTATTTTACCGACTGAAATTAATTCGGCTTCAATTACTAATATATCCCCTCTATTTTTTTTATGGTAAATATCTCATTTGCTGGAAAAAGTATTGATTTTAAAATAATTAGCTGAATGAATTACCAACTAGACCTGTTGCATAAATATGCAGAATAGATCACTTTTCCCTTTAATCCTTTCCCTTTACCCAGCCCTAGCAGACTAATTTGTTTTCTAGGAGTTAATTAGAATGAATCAAAAGCTAGTCTTAGTTGGAGGCGGTCATGCTCAGGCGATCGCCCTGCGAGAGTGGGGACTAAATCCGGTGCCCAATGTCGATTTAATTTTAATCAGTGATGTCGAACAGACTCCCTATTCTGGCATGCTTCCCGGTCATGTAGCGGGATTTTATAGCTATGAAGAGACTCATATCGATTTAGTTAGTCTGGCAGAGTTTGCTGGGGCTAAATTTGTTAAAGATCGCGCGATCGGACTCGATTTAGCTCATCAGCAAGTGATTTGTTCATCCCAAAGGATTGACTATGATTATCTATCCCTCGATATCGGTAGCACGCCCCAGACAATTGAGATTCCGGGAGCCCAAACGTACGCCATCCCGGCCAAACCAGTGCCCCTATTTCTCGCTGCTTGGCATGAGTTAAAACAGTTAGCGGCCAATTGCCAACAACACCTGTCTCTTGTCATTGTCGGTGGTGGTGCGGGAGGAGTGGAGTTAGCGTTGAATATCCAAACCTGTCTGAGGGAGATTTTGCCCGCCGAGGAGCTTTTGGAATTGCATCTAATCCATCGTGGTCAACAGCTATTGCCGGGACATAATGACTGGGTGAGTCGGAAGCTGGAGAAAATTATGCAGCAGCGGAGCATTAAGCTACATTTACAGCAGAACGTCACTAAGGTTTTAGCCGACCGGGTAATTTGCCAGTCGGGGTTAGAAATTCCTAGCGATCGCATTTTCTGGGTGACTCAAGCATCAGCACCAAAATGGCTAAAAAGTTCCCCCTTAAAAACCGATGATCGAGGCTTTATCTTAGTCCAACAAACTCTGCAATCTCTCTCCCATCCCCATATTTTTGCCGCCGGGGATATTGCGACCATGGTGAACTATCCTCGCCCCAAAGCCGGAGTGTTTGCCGTACGTCAGGGCAAGCCTTTAGTAGAAAATTGGCGGCGTATTTTAACCGGAGAACAGTTAATCAAATATACTCCTCAAGATAAATATCTAGCTTTAATCGGTACAGGGGATAAAAAAGCGATCGCCTCCTGGGCTAATTTGGGCTGGCGGTCAGCTCTTTTCTGGCTTTGGAAGGACTACATTGATCGCAAGTTTATGAATCAGTTTGTCGCTTTAGACAGTGGCGTATAAATCTTTAATCCAGTGCCATTCTTGGGTCAATCCCTCCTGTAGGGAAACCTGCGGCTTATAGTCCAATATATTTTGGGCTTTAGTAATGTCAGCGCTAGTGTGGCGAGCATCCCCCACAGCATTAGCCAGATAATTGCGCTTAATTGGCTTTCCCATGACTCGTTCGAGCAGATCCAACAGTTCGATTAAAGTTACGCGACTGCCACCACCAATATTAAATACTTCGCCAATTGCCTTCGGTATCTCCCCCGCAGCTAAATTAGCAGCGATAATGTCTCGGACAAAGGTGTAGTCTCTTGTCTGCTGTCCGTCACCATAAATATCAATTGCTTGATGTTCGATCGCCGCCTTGAAAAATTTATGGAAAGCCATATCCGGTCGTTGTCGAGGACCATAAACTGTAAAATAGCGCAAGGCAGTTACCGGAACCGCAAAATTCTGCTGATAGAGCCAGCACAAACGTTCTCCAGCTAGCTTCGTAATTCCGTAGGGTGAAACTGGCTGGGGACAAAGAGTTTCTGGGGTAGGCATAGTTACCGCATTGCCATAGATAGAAGAACTAGAAGCATAGACAATGCGTTTTAAAGACTTCGTCTGTTTGGCTGCTTCTAAAATTGTCTGGGTAGCGTTGATATTTTGCTCGGTATAGTTGCGAAATCCTGCTCCCCAACTGGCTCTAACTCCCGCCTGGGCTGCCTGATGGTAGACAACCTCCACCGACTGCAATAATTCCCGCCAGTCTAACTCTTGAATATCGGCTTTGATAAACCGAAAGTGAGGATGCTCTAAAATCGGTGCCAAATTACGCTGCTTGAGCTGGGGCGCATAATAGTCATTGAGCTGGTCGATACCCACAACTTTAACCCCCTGGTTTAAGAGAGCTTCTGCCAGATGAGAACCAATAAATCCGGCAACACCAGTCACAATATGGGTAGTCATATATATTTGCTAACAACTATGTACGATTTCAGCTATTTCTCTAACAGGATAACCGTATGGGGATAATTTTCTGTGTGGTTTAATTTAAGTTACGAGATAAAAACTAGTGCTGTTGATTTTTTGTTAAAAAATGTAGACTGAATAGGAAGTAAGATTCGAATCTGAAGTTAATACTGCAAGATTATGAAAGCTCTTGGTTCTCATTGACGACCTGTTTTAGTATTGTCGAGCTAGCTTCTGCCCAGATTATTGATTAGAGCCGCATTAAAGAAAGCATTTATTTTAGACAAGTATGGATACTACCAGCGACCTACACGTTATTGAAACTAGACCTTTGTTAAGTCCTGCATTTATTAAAAGCGAATTGCCAATTGCTCCAGAAGTGGCTCAATTAGTCACCGCCACCCGCGATCGCGTCCGCAACATCTTAGCTGGTGAAGATAAACGCATTTTGGTAGTTGTGGGTCCCTGTTCGATTCATGATGTCGCCGCCGCCCAAGAATATGGTGAGAAACTGGCTAGGCTGCGATCACAGTATCAAGATCGGCTAGAAATTTTGATGCGGGTATATTTTGAAAAGCCCCGCACTACCGTCGGCTGGAAGGGTTTGATTAACGATCCTCACCTCGACAATAGCTACGACATCAACAATGGCTTGAGAATTGCGCGGCAGCTACTCTTAAACCTAGCTCAAATTGGCTTACCCGCCGCAACCGAACTGCTAGATCCGATTACGCCACAATATATTGCCGATTTGATTTGCTGGACGGCGATTGGTGCGAGAACCACCGAAAGTCAAATTCACCGACAAATGGCTTCGGGATTATCCATGCCGGTGGGCTATAAAAATGGCACAGATGGCAGCTTTACCGCTGCAATTAACGCCATGCTGACGGCTAAAATTCCCCATCACTTTTTGGGCATCAATCAAGATGGCTTGGCTAGTATCGTCAGAACCACAGGGAATCCCGATGGACACCTAGTCCTACGAGGTGGGGCAGCCAAACCAAACTATGAAGCTAGTGACGTTAGCGCCGCAGTTACAGCCCTAAAACAGAAAGCCATGAACTCTCGCATCATGATTGACTGTAGCCACGGTAATAGCCGTAAAGATTTTCTCAAGCAGGTGACAGTTTTAGACAATATCAATCAACAAATTAGTGCCGGCGACGACAACATTGTCGGTGTCATGATTGAAAGCCATTTGATTGCAGGTAATCAATCCATACCCCAAAATGGCAAACCGGCGGTTTACGGACAGAGCATTACCGATGCCTGTGTCGATTGGGCAACCACAGAAACTATGCTCGGTGATTTAGCTCAAGCTGTAGCGGATGGCAGACCGGCAATTAAGCAAAGTGTCGTATCTGCTAAATAACTCAGCAACCAGATCTAGTCGGGGTTGGGTTCAATTCTACCCTGACTTTAATTAAGTAAATTAGCTAAGTGAACTAGCGATCGCATCGTGACGACAGAATTATCTCCAGCAGCACAAGAGCAATTAATCCAAACCGCAACGAGGGCAATGGAGCGTGCCTATGCACCCTATTCCCAATTTAAAGTCGGGGCGGCTCTATTGACTGATAATAACGAAGTTTTTTCCGGCTGTAACGTCGAAAATGCATCCTATGGCTTGAGCATCTGTGCCGAGCGAAATGCGATCGCCAATGCCATAATCGGCAGCAGTAAGGATACAATAATAATCAAAGCAATAGCTGTAGTTAACAGTCAGCAAGTCTCCTGCTCTCCTTGTGGTGCTTGCCGTCAGGTAATCTGGGAATTTGGACGAGATGCTCAGGTTATTTTTCAAGGAAGTCAGGGATGGCACACTGCAGCTATTAAAGATTTGTTGCCAGAAGGATTCACTTTGTAAACAAGATTTCTCAAACTGTTCCCTTCGCTATATCCTAGAAAAGCTCAATTACATCAATTACGCCTCTCCATGAAGTCATATATCGCCGCCGCCGTGCAAATGACCAGCAAACCCGACCTAGCCAAAAATTTGGTTGAGGCAGAAGAATTAATCGATTTAGCAGTACGCCAAGGGGCAGAGCTGGTTAGCCTCCCTGAAAATTTTGCTTTTTTGGGTCAAGAGATGGAGAAGGTGGCACAGGCGAAGGAAATTGCCACACAAACGGAACAATTCCTCAAAAAGATGGCTCAAAGATACCAAATTACTATCTTGGGTGGCGGCTTCCCTGTCCCGGTGGAGGATGCTCCGGGGAAAGCTTTTAACACCGCGTCTTTAGTTACTCCCGATGGTCAACAGGCGGCTCACTACCAAAAGGTACATCTATTTGATGTCGATGTTCCCGATGGTAATACCTATCAGGAGTCAAGCACCGTGATGGCGGGCAAAACCATTCCTACAATCTACGAATCGGAACAGCTAGGTAAACTGGGCTTATCGATCTGTTATGATGTGCGCTTCCCGGAATTTTATCGTTACCTTTCTCGACAGGGTGCAGACATACTGTTTATTCCCGCTGCCTTTACTGCCTATACGGGCAAAGACCACTGGCAGGTATTGTTACAGGCAAGGGCGATTGAAAATACTTGCTATGTCATTGCTCCAGCTCAAACAGGCAACCACTACGAACGCCGCTATACCCACGGACACGCCATGATTGTCGATCCCTGGGGAGTAATTCTGGCTGATGCGGGTAACGCACCCGGAGTTGCCGTGGCCGAAATCAATCCCCAACGCTTACAGCAGGTACGCCAGCAGATGCCTTCATTGCAGCATCGTGTATTTGTCTAATCTCGATTTAAAAACTATTCAAAAATTAAAAATTAAAATCATTTATCGACATTCAGTAGGAGTAACCTGAACTCGGGTAATTAGATTTTGACTATTGTCATAAATATTGACTTTCAAGGCGACATCGTTATCACGAAATATTTTTGAGCTCGACTCATTACACAAAATACTGCTAACTACGGGACGGAATTGGCGGGCAAAGAGAGTGCCATCAATACTGTCTGCCGAATATCCCAATAATGTATAGTTATAGTTCATTATTTTTCCTGGCCCAGCGGAAGACGAATCCCAGCGAACACTAGGATCGAGAGTCATCGGTAAATTAAGATTGATAAAATCGGAAGCCTCAACTAATACCTGGGAAATATTGGCAACTTTTTGCGCTCTCGTGGGAGCTTGAAATGCGATCGCGCCAACACAAGCCGCTAAGCCAATACCCAAACACGAACTTGCCTTGATTTTCGAAGTGAACATATTAGTTTGATAATTCAGTAATGTATATATGTATTTTATTTGTAGTTAAATAGTGTGTGCTGTATTCTAATCACTAACAAGCTGAGATCTCAGGCGTAAAACTCTAGGTAAACTAGGACATGACTTCTAAAACTTCTGGTCCGGATGCGATCGCGTCACAGATTATCTACTCCGTTATCGAGTGTCCTCTTGGCTATCTATTATTGGCTACGACGGATAAAGGAATTTGCACGGTTAGTTTGGGAGATACAGAGATCGCCTTAAGCACAGCTTTAAGGAACAAATTTAAGCACGCCGTCATCATTGAGAAGCACAATCATCATGCAGACTGGCTGGCACCAATGCTTAATTTACTTGAAGGGAAGCAGACAGAAGTAAATTTGCCCCTAGATATTCAGGGCTCAGCATTTCAGCAACGGGTGTGGCAAGCTTTACGCACAATACCTTACGGTGTTACTAGAACCTATCAAGACATTGCCAGAGAACTAGATCGACCCCAGGCAAAGAGAGCGGTTGGTAGTGCCTGTGGTGCCAATCCTTTAGCCCTAATTATTCCCTGCCATCGAGTCTTAAAAAGTGACGGCGGCTTGAGCGGTTATCGTTGGGGTATTGAACGCAAACGGCAGCTACTGGCGATCGAGCAAGGACAATTATCTTTAAACATCTAATCTGAGAACATCTAAATCTGCAATACAGCGGATTTCAGCTCCATTTAGCACAAAAACCAAATTACAATAAAAACCTTTAAATCCCCAGTTCCTAGTTCCTAGTTCCCAATCCCTAATAACTATTAAACGTCCTAGAAAGAAATGTAAACCGCTATATATGAATAAATGGAGTCAATCGAGAGTGTTTAAGATTAGCTCTACTTCAATTTTGCCAACAGTTTGGCATCGTAAATACCGGCAGACCAGTTTTTAGCCGTCTTGACCTGTTCTACCGTCAGGTTTTCGACCCCGAAGAATTTAGTTTTTTGTAAGTTAGCATCATTGAGACGGCATTGATTGAAGTTCACATCACCGAAATAGGCTTGAGTCAGGTTGGCACGCACAAAGTTAGCGCCAACAATATTGGCACCGACTAAATCTACTTCTTGCAGATTAGCTTCAATCAGACTGGTATAGCTAATATCGGCACCGGTCAACAAACTATGACTGAGGTTGGCGTTATTTAGCTTAGTTTCGACTAAATTAGCATGACTTAAATTGGTATGGCTTAAGTTAGCATTACTAAGATCTGCCCCCGATAAATAAGCATCACTCAAATCTGCTCCCGACAGGTCGATACCCCGCAAATCTGCTTCTGGAGCGTTAAAACCACGGAGGGGTACGCGATCGCTATTTAGATCCTGTAGAGCCTGTATCCGTGCATAGCTATTGCGTAAACCATGGGCAGAATCGATAGTTTTCCAGGCTTCGTAGTGTGCCTGTTTCTCCCGTTCTGGAGCTTCTAAAAAAAATAGCCAGACCGCAACCAGAATGCTAAATCCTTCGACAATGTTTAACAGTACCGATTCCCTAATCTGGCAAAAGAGCCAAGATTCTGTAGGCTGGCAGGATTTTTCTCCCCCTAGCACCATCTCAATTGCCAAAATCATACCAATTAAGACCGTAGTTCCCCCAATGGCAACCAGAATGCGATTAAAAGAACGTTGTTGTTTTCGATTACCCATGTCTAGCGTCCATTGGGATGGGAGATAATTATGCTTCAACCAATTGGGGAGTAGCCGGTTCGGCGATTTCTGTGGGAACACCGTCTTTGACTAAAGAACGAGAATTGCCTCCAGTTTGAACTACGTCACCGACCATGGCGAACATGGCATCTATTTTACGCTTTCTCCAATCGCTAACCAAACTATCTACTTCTAAGGGAGTTAGGCGACGCTGCATTGCCTCATGGAGATAGGCTGCATGTCTGGTTTCATCTTGAGCAACGCTCAAAATACTCTGCTGAAGATTGCGGCTAGTTAGTTCATCTTCCGGTAGAGCCGTCGCCATGCGGGCAAAATCTTTGCTAGCATCAAGCTCCAAAATATAGGTACTGGCCATAAACACCAACCAGTCAATTTTTTCTGGCTTGAGGTCGGCGGATTCGTAGCCGCGATAAAACTTATCGAAGAAGGGGCTGGAGTTCTTCGCCTTGGATGATGTGGCTTTTTCTGCTTCTGCTTCTGCTTGAGACTTTAACTCGGCGGCAGTTTTAACTTGTTTGCCCAGTTGTTTGAGTCCGTGGGCAAAAATCCGCCCGTGGCGTTCTTCATCAGCAGCATGAAGCGTTAGTTTTTCGGCCAGCCAAATATCTCCTTCAGCTTCGGCGCGTGCGGCTAACTTAGTCAGAAATGGAACTGCACCAGATTCAGCCATCTGAAATCCAGCTAGAGTGTTAGGGCGGGTTTTGATATCTCGTAGTCGGCTGGCCAGGATATATGCGGTGGCACCCGAGCCAATCGTGTTAAGGATGCTAGTAATTAAATCCATGAACGATGTTTGAGTTTTATCTGTGTAGGTATTGCTGGTTTGTTTTATTTTAGTGAATCTCCTTGGTGAGTGCCTCAGACTATTACTAAGTTTTTGGTTTTGTGCCCAGGCGACCGGAAGGTCATTTACCAATGTGACAGGTTACCCTAAAAAGTACCGCTTTACATTAGGGTTTGTGTTGTTTGTTAATCGCTTTTTAGCTATTAGCTCTAGGCTCTAAGCTTTAGGCCTTTGAGATATTTTCATGTGTTC